>CABPCP010000019.1 GCA_902406105.1 uncultured Mordavella sp. | reverse complement strand
TCAAGCGGAGGCGGAAGGTACGGATGATTTCTTGTATGCAGTTTTCAGGGTATGTAAAAGACCTAAGTTAGATTATCTGACTTAGGTCTTTTTTTGCTGGATCTTTCTGCCGGCGAAAGACTGTCTATATGTATTTCAGCAAGTCTAAGGGCGTCTTAAGTTTAACGTCCGTCGAGATTTCTTCCTCAGATGTACAGCCCCAGGAGGCCAGTCCAAAATCGATGCCGGCTTGTTTCGCGCACCCGAAGTCAGCAGAAGTGTCGCCGATGTAAAGAGCGGAAGCGGTGTCTGTTCCAAAGCGGCGGATACATTCCAGCAGAGGTCGTGGGTCTGGCTTGTGATATGGAGTGTCATCTTCGCAGACAATGTGCTCAAAGCAGGAATAGATGGGGTAGTTTACAAAAGTACGTCCGAGCTGGAGGCGGGATTTGGATGTGACAACCCCAAGGTGTGTGCCTTTTTTATACAGTTTTGTAATGGTTTCTTCTATATCGTCAAATAAAGGAATTTTGGAGATGGCTTCCTCGTAGAAGCTTTGACCGATCCGGGCGGCTTCCTGCCATTTATCACCGCAAAGTTTTTGAAGAGAAAGATAGCTTGGCGTGCCCAGGGCAAAATTAAGTTCTTTGTAGTCGTAATCCCTGCCTGTTATGGCCAGTACTGTCTTTCGCAAAGTGTATAAAATCGCGGAAGCGCTGTCAGTCAAGGTTCCGTCAATATCAAATATCATAGTGGTGTATGCCATTACTCTCTCCTTTGATTTCGTGATGGTGAAGTGGTTGCTTTTTTCCTTAACTATTTTTTCGTTTGATTTCAATATTTAATTTTTTTATACGATATTGAAGGTTAGACCTGGAATATCCGAGTTCGCGGGCAGTCTTTGAAATGTTATAGTTGTTAGCTTCCAACGCATGGAGGATTTTATCTCGCTCATAATTTGATAAAGAATCCTTTAACGGTTTAGATTCTTTCTTTTCCTGGACAGTATATATCTGGTCAGCTTCCTGTGTAAAGGGTAGTTCTACGGAAGCATAGTGAGGCGAGGCGCACATTTTTAGCGTGTCCGGGAGGTCATTAAAGGTGATTTCATCTGTATCTTCCAGCAGGATTAAGATACTTTCAATGATGTGATTGAGTTCCCTTACATTTCCCGGCCAGTTGTAGTTCAGAAATGCAACCTTAGCTTCACTGGACAATACCGGATGAAGACCATATATTTCTGAATAACGCTGGATTGCACTTTCAGCTAGGAGGAGGATATCATCGCCTCTTTCCCTAAGAGGAGGGATATTAAGTTGGACTGCCGCAAGACGGTAATAGAGATCGTCTCTGAGGGAACCGATGGAAATGCAATCTTTGGGAGGCTGGTTACATGCGCTTAAAATTCGGCAGTTTAGTTTTCTGGCTTGAATGCCGCCAACCCGCCGATAGGAGCGTTCCTGGATTACACGGAGCAGTTTTACCTGCAGTTCTACTGGCATAGAGTTAATCTCATCCAAAAATAAAGTGCCATCCTTGGCCTGTTCGATCAATCCGGGCGAATTTGTGGCGCCGGTAAAGGCACCTTTTTCGGTGCCGAAAAGAGTGCTTTCAAGAAGCGTTTCAGGAATAGCTGCACAGTTGATGCCGATAAAAGGTTTTGCGCGGTTTCCGCTGGCGCTATGAATACTTTGAGCGAATAATTCTTTTCCAGTTCCAGTTTCTCCATAAATCAGGACAGGAGAAGGAACATTGCATATTTTCATGGCAATCTTTTTTACCTTTTGAAGTTCCCGGTCATTGCCTAAGATATCGTCAAAGGAATACAGGGTGTCGGAACTAGTATTTTTTTCACGCATATGGCTTCGATATTCAATTTGGAGAGACGAAGTAGCGTTAAGCAGGTTATTGATCTGACGACTGAACAGAAGAACTGAAACGGCACCCTGGAATTGGCCGTTTCGGTACACGGGAAAAGCACTGCTTAATTCTCGTGGAACATTGGGGATGGAATGTTTCATTTGTCTATTTTCCACGGGTTTACGGGTGTGAAGTGTTTGAAGGATCGCACTATTAGTCACTTCTGGAGAAAAATAGCTAAATTTTTTACCGATCAGATCAGATGGATTGGCCCCGTGTTTATCGCAAGAGGTCCGGTTAATATAAGTAATGGTTTCTTCTTTATCGATAGCAAGAATCCCAATATCTAAAAGGGCATCGAAATAGGAACGAAACTCGTCTGCCTCATCCTGGGCCGCGACTTCTGCGGTGATATCTTCCAGGAGGATTACCGAAATTTTTTTATTTTCTATAAATGCAAAGGACAGATTTTCCCGATAATAGTAGTCACCGATCATTATTGTATCGGAAAAAGACCGCTTTTCCTCCATACGTAAAAGAGAACACATATGATGGTCTGTAAGTGGATTTTCAGTTCCTAATCTATGTACGGCAAAATTATTTATATAAATAAGGGAGTCAGGACAATACAGGAGAAGTCCCACAGGGCTTTTGTCAAAAACGGAAGAAAGGAGTGTTAAATCCATAGAATATCACCTCATAATATAGTTTGATAAATATTATATTTTCTATAGTTTTTAAAGTCAAGCAAGACATGTTTAAAAATGGGCGGATTTTGTCTAAAATGCGAATATCTGCCCATAAATAGACAAATATCAAGTGAAAAGAGGGAGAGAAGCGGAAAGAAAATTGGCACGCTTTTTGCTTATTTATAGTAATATGAGGCTGATTATTACAAAAATAAGGAGTGGAAAATGGACAATTTTAAAAAATTAATTCTTTTGTGTGGCGCTTATTTGGCATTTCAGATAGGATCAGGGGTGGCGACGGGTCAGGAAGTAATGCAGTATTATACGCCCTACGGGTGGAAAATGATAGGCTCAGCGGTCATAATAATCATAATTTATAGTTTGGCGAATTATGGCTTTGCGTATGCGGGAAGATATGGAAATATTACGAAAGGGAACGATGTTTTCGCGTTTTATTGTGGGACGAAAATTGGAATGATTTTTGATATCTTTACGAATATTTCTTGTTATTTGTCGTATATGGTCATGATATCCGGCGCGGCTTCTACTTTGAAACAACAATACGGAGTGCCTCTTATTGCCGGAGCGGGAATTATTGTTGTGCTGTCAATATTAACTGTTGCATATGGGCTTGATTCGATTGTCAAGGTTATTGGCAGGATTGGCCCACTTCTTGTCTTTTCTATCTTTGTAGTAGTGGGGATTAGTTTAATCAGAAATAGCGGAAATGTATCGGCCGGCATAGAGGCAGTAAATTCAGGAACGGTTGAAGTCACGCAAGTGGGGAAGAGTTGGATTACTTCAGGGCTATCAAATGGAGGAATGGGAATCCTGTGGCTGGCAAGCTTTACAGGAGAACTGGCGAAGAAAGAAGATTTCAAACGATTGCTAAAAGCAAGTATTATGGCCTTTGTCACGTTAGTCACAGTCAACTCGATCATTGGACTTGCTATACTGGCACAAATAGATAGATTAGCGGATACCCAAATTCCTAATTTGGTGATTGCCACTCAGTTATGGGCGCCGCTTGGACATGTGTTTGGTATTTTTATTTTTGCGGCGATATATACAAGCGCTTGTCCGCTTTTGTGGACCAGTGTGTCCCGTTTTTCGGATGAGGGGACCAGTAGATTTAAAATATTGACAGTGACCTTTGCAATCGTGGCACTTCTGATTGCAATGTATGTACCATATAACAAATTGTTGAATGGTATTTATGTACTCAATGGCTATATTGGCTTTTTGATTTTGGTTGTTATGCTTGTGAAAAGGATTAGTATTTTTTTGCATGACAAAAAAGAGAATAAAGAATTGCTGAAGCAGAACTAAAGGAAAATATTTTGGGGGTGATTAGTTGGTTTTAGTCCGGGAAGAAAATAAGATGGGTACGATGCCAATCCATCGACTAGTTCTGAATATGTCACTGCCGCTGATAATGGTAATGGTAATCCAGGCGTTGTATAATGTGGTCGACAGTTATTTTGTAGCTAAGATCAGTCAGGAAGCGTTGAATGCAGTCAGTCTCTCCTACCCGATTCAAACGTTGATGATCGCGGTAGCAGTTGGTACGGGGGTAGGCGTAAACGCATTGGTATCCAGAATGCTGGGAGCGAAAGAGTATTATAAAGCCAATCAAGCGGCCAGAAATGGGATTTTTTTGTCGGTGATGAGTTACGGTATTGTGGGTATTGTTTTAGCAGGCTTCATTAAGCCATTTTTCTGTATTCAGACACGGATGCCTGCGGTGATTGAATTGGGGAGTCAATATCTGTCGATTTGTGTGGCGGCATCCCTTGGTTTGTTTACCAGTGTAATGCTGGATCGGATTTTGATGTCTACGGGAAGGACAGTTTTGGCGATGGTCGGGCAAGGAGTTGGCGCCTTGGTCAATATCATTATGGATCCCGTCTTAATATTTGGCGTAGGGATATTTCCCGAGATGGGTGTAAGAGGCGCGGCGCTGGCTACGGTAATGGGGCAGACTATCAACGCAGTTATTTCCCTGGTCTTTAATCTGTTTATGAATAAAGACATCAGACTTACTGGAGAGCGCTTCAAACCGGTAAAAAGCATTATAAAAGACGTCTATATCGTAGGTATTCCGGCAATGCTGATCAACTGCATCGGTGCAGGAATGATCTTTGGTATGAATTAGATACTGATCAGATTCACTGACACGGCAGTCGCTGTATTGGGAATATATTTTAAGATTCAAAATCTGATATTTTTGCCGGCATTAGGATTGAACAACGGCATAATTCCAATTATTTCTTACAATTATGGAGCAAAGAACAGACAAAGGATTGAAAGCACGATCAGATTTTCAATAAAGATTGTAGTCTTTTTAATGGCGATTGGGCTTACAGCAGTGGAATTATTTCCACATACGATTCTGTCATTGTTCAGTTCCTCCGAAGAAATGATGCGGATTGGTATCCGGGCTATACGCATTATGGGGCTGAATTTTATTTTTGCTGGTTTTAGTATTGTGGTCAGTGGGGTGTTTCAAGCATTGAAAAAGGGAGTCCATAGTATGATGTTTTCCTTGATCCGGCAATTTTTGTTATTGCTCCCATGTGCGTTTCTGCTGTCACTCAGTGGCCGGTTGGAATATGTATGGTTTGCGTTCCCAATTTCGGAAGTTGCAACAATGGTGATTTGTTTAGTATGTCTGCAAGGAGAGATGAAGAAAATATTGGTTGATGAATGATAAGGAGAGAGGCGGTAATGAATCTGATGAATTGAGTAGAAGCGCTGCCTAAAAATAAGCAGTATAATGGAGAGAAATAATGGATAATAACCAAAAATGGGCAGATATTTCGAGGAAGGGAGATTGCAAATGGAACAAAAACAAGGAATAAGAAAACCATCCTTAAGGGCAGCATTATTGATTTTTTTAATTATCCTATTTTTGCTTGGCTATTTGGGAGGGATTCAAGGGTTAAATTTAAAGATGATGTGCCTGTGCTGCATGGCGCTTATTGTTGTGACTGCTCGATTTTATGGGCATTCTTTTGGAGAACTGATGGAAGCGGCGGCGGAAAAATTTAAGGCATGCTGCGGTTTTGTATTGATCTTGTGCGGGATTGGATTCCTCATTGCCTCCTATATGATGGCAGGGACGGGAGCAATTCTTACTGTATGGCTGACAAATTTTATTTCTGACAAATTTATTATTGTATTAAGTTTTGTCCTATGTGCAGCAATGGCTGAAGCGGTAGGGACCAGTTTTGGGACCCTGGGTACGATGGGTGTTATTATGATGAGCTGTGCTCAGATTCTAGGTGTCAACATGGCGTTAGAAGCGGCGGCGATCGTATCAGGAATATTAATAAGCGGATTTTTGTCACCATTTAATGATGGTATGTCGTCTATACCGGCTATTTTTAAGACAGATGTACAAACTATGATCAAATACAATGCTGTACCCACCGGGATCAGCGGCGTGATCGCAGTTGTTTTTTTTACGATCGTTGGATTTAGCGAAGGTGAAACGAGGGGAAATACAGAGGTTGTGATAGAGGGCTTCCGTCAGGAAGTACTCCAATATTTTAAGCCGAATATTTTGGTGATTCTTCCACTGGCTTTGGCGATTCTATTTGTGTTTATGAAAGTAAATATCATAATCAATCTATATGTATCTGGAACGGTGGGATTTCTGATTGCTGTATTTGTTCAGGGATTTTCTCCTAAGGTCTGTTTTGAAGCTCTTTACAGCGGGTTTTCTACGGAAGTTTTCTTTCCAGGGAAGGAGGTCTCCGAAGGGCTGGCAGGATTATTGAACAGGGGCGGGATATTTTCCATGGCGGATACAGTCTTGTTTTATACATTTATGATTATCATGGCTTCGTTTTTGAGTGAATTAGGGATTTTTGACGCAATTCGCAGTTTTGTCGTCCGGCATATAAGGAATATAAAGAATGCAGGAAGTCTAAACCTAGTGACAGGTGTGATCATCGGTCTGATCAGTCTGGTGATCACAGATAGTATTCCAATTTCCATGATCGTAAGAGATCTGTTTTGGGACATGTGGGTGGACAATGGGTATAATCCGGCAGGAATTATGAAATTTGCGCAGCAATGGGGAAACACAACGGGACAGATTCTGCCATGGACCTTTTGTGCTGTTTATTTCTCAAACATTCTGGAGGTCCCAATTGGCCAATGGGCGCCTTTTACGTTTTTTGTTTATCTGGTTCCGATTTTCAGTTGTCTGTTGGGATTCTTTGGAATCGGAATTGAAAAAATAAAAATAGAAGAATAAAAGTTGGCATGAAAATTGCTATAATTTAGAGTAAAAGACTTGGTCAGTAAAAGGTGCAAAGGAGTAATTGATGAAATGAAAGAAAAGATTAAAGTTGCAATCTATGGATTGGGAGGAATCGGAAAGGAATTGGTTCGAGACTTTTCAGAGAGAGAGGATATCGAGATCGCAGGAGTAATCTGTAGAAATCCGAAACAAATTGGAAGAGATATTGGTATTCTCTCGGATATGGAGCGAGAGCTTGGTGTTATTGTTACAGCCAATCAGACGAAGGAGCAGGACCTGTATGAAGCAGTAAAGATAGATGTTCTGATTCATTGCGCTGGAGCCAACAATGCAGCGGGTACATTTGAACAGATTAGGACTGCGCTGGAACATGGAATCAACGTGATCACGGCAAATGTGGGGACGACAGATTTGTGGAGTTCAGACCCGGAACTGGCTAAAGAGGCAGATGAAATATGTAAGAGGAACCAAGTTACATATGTTGGAATGGGTTCTTCGCAGGTACTGGAACGTGCGGTTCTGATGATGACAGAAGGGTCAAAAGATATTGAGAAGGTTTCTTTTATGCATCATTCGGATGTACATGCCTACTCTGAAAAATCCAATCGGGAGACCCTGGGGATTGGGCTGACTATAGAAGAATTCGAGGAAAGAAAGAAGGCGGCGAAAAGCAACAGCGCAGAATTAAATTCTAATGAGGACAGCGTCCGGTTTATGGGGGATAATCTGGGATGGAAGATCGATCAGATTATAACAAATATGGAAGCAATGGTGAACGAAGAAAATATCGTATATGGGACACAGGAAACATTGATCGGCTATGAAAAAGGAAAAGAAAGAGTCCGGGAGGACTGGATCTTCGTTCTGGATCCAGAAGGTCGATACTATGATGAGATCGTGCTTCATGGAACGCCAGAGGTGGAAGCAGTTATGAATTATTCACCGGATCGGGGATTCTGCACCACGTATGCTACTATACGGAACGCAATTCCGGTTATTTTGAAGGAAAAGCCGGGGTATATCAGTTCTCTCGCCCTTCCTGCGTGCGGATGGTATGGAGGAGATTATCGAGATAAGCTGTAAATTTGAGAGTGTGCCATACATTTCCGAGGACTAAAGAAGAGGAAGAAAGTGCTTCGGAACAGGGCCCGTCAGGAGTATTGAAAGCTTTTCTGGACGAAGGAAATGTTCGCAATATAAAGATGAAATGAAATATAGGAGGTTTCTATTATGCAAATCGATTTAACAGGAAAAGTAACTATGATCACAGCAGGAGCAACCAAGGCAGGACGTCTGATGGCTTACGAATTCGCGAAATCTGGATCAGATTTGGTCGTTACGTATCTCCCTTTTCAGAAAGAAGGGGCAGACATTACGAAGGCAGAGATTGAGAAGATGGGAAGAAAATGCCTTGCGCTGGAGCTTAACTTAAGAGAACTTGATAAATTTGAAGGAATCATCCAGAAAGTGGACGAGGAATTTGGACGTTTGGATACTTTGATTTTTAACGCAGGGACGGACCATGTAGTACCTTTTGAGGAATTAACAGAGGAACAGTGGGATGATTCCAATGATGTTATGGCGAAGTCTGTAGCCTTCCTGGGACGTGAAGCGGCAAAGCTTATGATGAAACATGAACATGGACGGATGATCTATATTGGCGGAAATAGTTTCTATGAAAATGATCCTAAGTGTGTGGGACATGGAAACGCAAAATTTGGAGGATGTAAAGTAATGACAGCCCTCGCGGTAGTTTATACACCTTATATCCAATGCAACGCAGTCAATATGAATATGTTCTATCCCTGTGAGGAATCTGACTTTAAGAATCGTGAGACGGATTATGGACAGGCTATGGATAATCTTGGAGATACCTATGAATATCACGGGCGTACCTGGAGATGCCTAGATACAAAGGGTGTCAGTGAATTCCTTATCTTTCTGGCTGGCTGTTCGGATTCCTGCTGTATCAATGGCGCAGTCATTCCAATGGATTGCGGTATGGCTTTGGATACCTATCGTTTTATGTAAAAGTGATCCAGAAAGGAGAAAATACTATGAGAGAAGAAAATGTAAAAGTTGTGATCGCCGGACTTGGCGGCGTTGGGAAAAGAATCCTTAAAGAACTGACTGAAAAAGAAGGAGTAGATGTAGTAGGTGTTATTGACTACTACGAGGCAATCGTAGGAAAAGATGCGGGCGAAGTAGCTGGCATAGGACCAATCGGGGTTTTGATCTCTGATAAAGAGGATGAAGTTTATGAGACAACGAAGCCGGATGTTGCATTGAACTGTGCGAAAGGCTGCAACAATGCTTATGAACCATTCCAACAGATCCGGTCGGCGATTGAACATGGTGTAAACGTGATCGTGGCGAATTCCGATACTTCCCAGATGTGGGAGAGCAACCCAGAGCTGGCTAAAGAGATCGATGAAGAAGCGAAAAAACACGGAATTACATACTGTGGTATTGGTTCCACGCAGGTCTTGGAGAGAATCGTACTCAGTATGACAGAAGGCGCTCAACATTTGAATTCTGTTCATTTGGTACATCACGCAGATGTCCATGCTTTCGATGCAGAGTCCAACAAAAGAGGCCCGGGGATTGGTCTTACCAAGGAAGAGTATGATGCCAGGACAAAGATGGAGCAGGACAATGCAAAAGAACAAAAGGATAAGTATGAGTTCTGGGAACAGGCAAGCATCCGCTACCTCTGTGAAAGACTTGGATGGAAGATTGAAAAGATTACCTCAGAGAAATATCCAGACTTTGATGAAAATGGTTTGGTATATAAGACTACGCAGAAATATTGCGGATATGACGCAGATGGTGTTCTTCGGATGCAGGCGGACTGGGAATATATATTAGACCCAGATAAACGTTATTATCAGAAAGTGGAATTAGACAGCATCCCATCCATAGATTGTACCATTGAACTGTCTCCAGACAGGGGGCTGGCTTCCACGGCAGGCTCTATGAAAAATGCGATTCCACATGTGATTAATGCAGAGCCCGGTTATTTGACAACTCTGGATCTTCCTGTGTGTTCAGATATAGAGGGTGATTACAGAAATTATATTAAATAGTAGAAAGGAGTCCGTTATGGAGGGAAAAGGAACAAAAGAAAAAAGAAAGCCCACTTTAGCAGTATCGATCGTTGTATTTCTGATCATGCTGTTTATGCTGGGGTATCTGGGAGGAGTCATTGGCCTGAACCTAAAACTGATGTGCCTTTGCTGCGCGGTACTTCTTGTGATCGTGGGTAAATTCTACGGACACTCTTTTGGAGATATGATGGGAGCCGCATCAGAAAAGTTCAAGGCGTGCTGCGCGTTTATTATGATCCTATGCGGAATTGGCTTTCTGATCGCCTCTTATATGATGGCTGGAACAGCACCAATCCTGACGATCTGGCTTTCATCACTGATCTCAGATAAATTTATTATTGTACTTAGCTTCGTCCTTTGCGCGGCGATGTCAACGGCGGTGGGGACTAGTTTCGGAACATTGGGGACGTTGGGTGTCATTATGTTGAGTTGTGCCCAAGTCTTGGGAGTTAACATGGCGTTAGAAGCGGCAGCTATCGTTGGCGGAATTATCTATGGGGGATTCATGTCCCCATTTAATGACGGACTATCTTCAATCCCGGCAATTTATGGCTGTAAAGTAAATGATATGCTGCGGATGAACCTTGTGCCGACGATGATCAGTACTGTGATTACTGTGATCTTCTTTACGGTGGTGGGGCTGACAGGCAGCGAGAATGCAGGAGTTGATACAAGTTCTGTAGTCAATGCGTTCCGGGAAGAAGTACTGCAGTATTTTAAACCGAATATCATTGTCCTGGTTCCGTTGATTCTAGCGATTGTGTTTGTCTTTTTGAAGGTAGATATCATTATCAATCTGTTTGTATCAGGAAGTGTGGGATTCTTGATCGCAGTATTTGTCCAGGGGTTCTCTCCGGCGGTATGCTTCGAGGCGCTTTACAGCGGATTTTCAACAGAGACTTTTTTCCCGGGACAGGAAATTTCAGAAGGACTTATGGGACTTTTGAATCGTGGAGGAATCTTTTCCTTAGCTGATTCCATTCTATTTTATTCTTTCATGGTGATCATGGCCGCTTTCCTGTCGGAATTGGGAATCTTTGATGCAATCCGGGAAGCTCTTGTGAACAATATCAAGAATATCAAAAACGCAGGTGTGCTGAATCTGGTGACAGGGTTATCTATTGGCGTGATTACGCTGGTTACTATGGATGGTCTTCCGACAGCGATTATTTCCAAAGATATTTTCTGGGATCTTTGGAGAAAAAATGGGTATCATCAGGCGGGAATTATGAAATTCCCACAGCTTTGGGGAAATGGCCTCGGGCAGTTGATCCCGTGGGGCTTTTGCGCCAACTATTTCTCCGATGTGATCGGAGTTGCGAAAGAAGCCTGGATCCCGCTTTGCTTCTCCGCCTATATGATTCCGGTTCTAGCGTGCCTCTTAGGATTTGTAGGAATTGGTATCCAGAAACTGCCTGAGGAAGAAAAAGCACTGGTGGAAGCAGAATCATAGAAATGTAAGAAAACGGAGGATGTCAAAATGAAAAAAATCATAAATAAACCGGAAAATTATACGGATGATATGCTGAAAGGAATCTATGCGGTCCACGGGCGAAAGGTGAAATATGTAAACGATGATCCAAGATGTTATTGCATCGCTAAAAAGAAACCGGGAAAGGTTGCGATCGTCACGGGCGGCGGAACCGGACATCTTCCGTTGTTTCTTGGCTATGTGGGCGATGGCCTGCTTGACGGCTGTGCGGTGGGAGGAGTCTTTCAGTCTCCTTCTGCCGACCAGATTTTTGAGGTGAGTAAGGAGGTTGACAGTGGGGCAGGAGTGCTGTATCTATACGGAAACTATACAGGTGATATCATGAATTTTGATATGGCATCGGAACTTTGTGAAATGGAGGATATTGAAACGGCATCGATTGTCGGGGCGGATGATGTAAACTCAGGGGAACCGGCGATTCGCAGAGGTGTGGCTGGAATCTTCTTTATGTATAAGGCGGCAGGAGCCAAGGCCGCAATGGGCGGAAAGCTGAAAGAGGTGCTGGCAGCGGCACAGTATGCAAAAGACCGGACACGGACAGTGGGATTTGCGTTGTCCCCTTGTATCATTCCAGAAGTAGGGAAACCAAACTTTACCCTGGGACCAAACGAGATGGCCATGGGAATGGGGATCCACGGTGAGCCGGGAATTTGGAATGGCCCGCTTAAAACCTCAAAAGAACTGGCGGAGGAGTCTCTAACGGCCATTTTAGAAGATATGCCTATGGAATCTGGAGAGGAGGCAGCGCTTTTGATTAATGGACTGGGTGCGACTTCCATTGAAGAACTTTATATCCTCTGTGGGGATGCAGTGGAAATCTTGGAAAAGCGTAACATCAAAGTCAGCTATGGATTTGTGGGAGAATATGCTACTTCTATGGAAATGATGGGCGCCTCTATCTCTATATGCAGGTTGGATGAGGAAATGAAGCGCTATTTGGATTATCCAGTTGATACTCCATTTTATAAACAGGGAGGGCCAGAGAAATGATGATTTCAGGAAATCAAGTAACAGAAATGTTTCGTCAAATTACAGCAGTTATGGAGGCACATTCAAAAGAGCTGTGTGAAATGGATGCAAAACTGGGGGACGGAGATCTTGGCCTCACAATGAAAAAGGGATTTGCGGCGGCTCTATCGGCGCTTCAGGAAAGCACGGAAGAAGATTTGGGAAAAAGAATTATGAAGGCAGGAGTTCAGATGTCTTCTGCCGTTCCGTCCACTATGGGGACTCTTATGGCCTCGGGAATCCTGTCGGGAGGGAAGAAACTGGCAGGCAAAAAGGAAATAGACACGGCGGGACTGTGTGCATATATCAATGGTTTCGCTGAAGGAATACAAAAGCGGGGGAAATGTGAGCTTGGAGACAGAACAGTCTTGGATTCTGTAGGAAATGCGGCAAAGCAGGCAGAGGAATACCTCAAGACACATGGAGATGCAACGGTAACCGAAGTAATCCTTGCCGCCTATGAAGGCGCGGTAAACGGGGTGGAAAGTACCAAAAGTATGTCCCCTAAATTTGGGAAGGCGGCTGTACATAAGGAAGCATGTGCAGGAAATGTAGATCAAGGAGCAGTGGCTGGCTGCTATATGTTAGAAGCGATGAAAGACTATATATTGGAAATGGAGGAAATAGAATGAACAGAAAGCCAATACTTGGAATCGTTGGATTGTCCGATGGCGATCCAGAAGTACATGAGCAGTTAAAAGGGATTGTCCAAGAACAGCTTGACCATATCAAAGAAGCTTTGAGAGCTTCTGGAGAGGTGGAAGTGATTGAGGCAAAAGAGTTGGTGTCCAGCGTAAAGTCTGCAAAAGAGCAGGCAGAGTATTTGAAGAGTCGGAATGTAGATGGAACGATTCTTTCTTATGGAGTATTTGCATTCCCTAACTTTTCTGCGATTGTTGCCCAAAATGGGAAGGGCCCCTTCCTTTTGGCGGCAAATTTAAATCCAGACTGGCCGGGAATGGTAGCTATGCTGGCAGCAGGCGGGGCTTTGAATCACCTTGGTATTCGGCATTTTCGAGCCAGTGGGGATATCCAGAAGGAAGAAGTTCTGGAAAAGTATCTGCGTTTTGCCAGATGTGCGAAAACCGTGACCCGATTGAACGGTCAGAAATACGGACTGATCGGGGGGCGTAGTCTGGGAATGTATAGCGCAACTGTAAGTATGCAGGATTGGCAGAAACAGTTTGGGATTGATGTGGATCATATGGATCAGAGTGAATTGGTACGTGTAGCCGAAGAAATTCCAGAAGAGCAGGTAGAAAAAGCGTTCCAGTGGCTTACGGATAAGGTGGGGGAAATCCATTACAATGAAACTACGTTTACACCAGAAAAATTAAAAACACAGATTCGTCATTATGAAGCGCTGAAGATCTTGATACGAGAAAATCAATATGACTTCGTGGGGGTAAAATGTCACTACGAGATGAGCCGTCATTACTGTACAGAGTGTATTGCAGCGGCGTTCTGCAATGATCCTTATGACTGGGATGGACCGAAAGAGCCGGTAGTATATGCCTGTGAGGCAGACTCAGATGCGGCGCTTACTATGCAAATTCTGAAAATATTGACGGACGAGCCGGTGATATTTATGGACGTAAGGCATTATGATGAAGAAGAAAATGTGATGGTATTCTGCAACTGTGGTTCTCAGTCTACCTATTATGCAACTGGAACGAATAATCCAGAAGCAAATCTCGCAAAGACAAAGCTTTATCCAGCGTTAGATATGTATGCGGGAGGTGGATGTCACGTCAATCTGATGACAAAAGCAGGACATGCTACGATTGCCAGGCTAAATCGTAGAGAAGGGAAATATAGAATGACGATCATCCCGGCGGATTTTGTAGAACTACCAGAGGAAAAGATGGCAGAAACAACAAAAGAATGGCCTCATGTATTTGCAAAGCTTCCTTTTGACGCGCAGATATTCCTGGATAAGTTTGATGCAAATCATTGCCATGCAGTCATGGGCGATGTGGTGGAAGAATTAAAAATGGTATGTGAAATGCTGAATATTGAAGCGGAGATTCTGGGAGAGTAGGAGGTGGCTTAAAGTGCAGAGAATTTTAAATGACCCAGATCATATTGTAGAAGAAATGTTAGAAGGGTTTGTAAAAGCGCATCCTGATTTGGTAGAAAAGACGAAAAACCCAAGAGTATTAAAGGCAAAAAGGATTCCAGAAAATACGGTAGGAATTGTGACAGGCGGGGGCTCCGGCCATAAACCGTCTTTTATTGGATATGTGGGAGAAAATATGTGCAGCGCCGCGGCAGTAGGGGAAATCTTTTCATCTCCTACAGCGGCCGCTTTCCTGGATGCGTTTCGAGAGGCGGATCAGGGAAAAGGAGTGGCCTGCCTGTACGGCAACTATTCCGGCGATAATATGAATGTAAAAATGGCGGTTAAGATGGCGGCCAAGGAAGGCATTTCTGTAAAAACGGTAGTAGCAAATGACGACGTGGCCTCGGCGCCTCATGATCAGAGAGAAAAACGAAGAGGTGTAGCAGGCGAACTGTTTATGTGGAAGGCGGCAGGGGCTAAGGCGGCCCAGGGGGCTGACCTTGATGAAGTGATCCGGGTCGCTCAGAAAGCGATCGATGCCTCCAGGAGCGTGGGGATTGGATTGAAACCTTGTACACTTCCCTCTGTGGGGCACCCGAATTTTGAAATTAAAGAAGGGACTATGGAAGTGGGGATCGGACACCACGGAGAACCGGGAATTGAGGTACGGCCTCTTGGGCAAGCAACAGAGATCGCAACAGAGATGACAGATATTATTCTGCCAGACCTGCCTTTTAAAGCAGGAGACGAAGTTGCCGTATTAGTATCAGGGCTTGGAGCAACACCAGTGATGGAGCTGTATGTACTCTATAATGAAATCGATAAAATTCTTGAGGCAAAAGGAATTCGGACGTATCGCTCTTATGTAGGGAATTATTTTACTTCTTTGGATATGATGGGAGCAACTCTGACATTGGCGAAGCTGGATGATGAATTAAAAGAGCTGATCGATGCGCCGGCTTATTCCATGGGCTTAAAACAGATGTAGGGGGAAGAAAAATGAGTACATTTAAGAATGAAGCAGGGAAATCAGTCCTGATGCGCATGGCAAAGGAGATTCAGGACCATAAAGGATATCTGGGAGAAGTGGACGGCCTGATTGGCGATGGAGATCATGGCATGAATATGAATAAAGGATTTACAATGTTCCAGGAGCGGTTTCAGGAACAGGAAATCTCTTTTGCAGAAGGACTGGAAGAACTGGGCATGATCTTGTTGAATGAGATTGGCGGATCTATGGGCCCTATCTATGGTACGATCTTCATGGATATGGCGGAAGCAGGCGCCCGGGTAAACGAGATAGGGGTTCCTGAATTTGCGAATATGCTGGAGAGTGGTCTGAACGGACTGTATGGAATTGTGGAAGCCAGAGTGGGAGATAAAACTTTGGTGGATACTCTGGTGCCGTCTGTAAATATGATGAAAAAGGCGGAAGAGACAGGAAAGGATTTCAAAGAGGCGTTGGAAGAAATGAAACAGGCGGCAAAGGCGGGAAGTGAATCGACAAAGGATATGGTCGCTAAGTATGGGCGTTCCAGCCGCTTGGGCGAACGGTCAAGAGGCGTTTTGGATGCGGGATCTGTATCCTGCTGTATCATATTGACCGCAATGGCGGATGGAATCCTGGACCTTCTTTAAAAAAGATGTAAGCCGATAGAGCCCCACAGCTTGGAGGAAAGAAATTTCTCAAGCTGTGGGGTTTTTTAGGGTACTCTCAGGATTTAAATATTCTATCAGGGGTTCCAAATACTTTCGGTCTGTCCAATCGCATTTCTGCCCTGCTGCGCACATGAGAGCTGTCATCCATGGTTCGTAGGTGCTGGGATCTTTCTTGGCCACTGATTTCTGGAGTATCCGGCAGAGCGTCCTGTCCTTGAATGTCATGGCATCTTCATCCCAGGCACCCCGTCCGTAGAAAATGGGAAGATCTTCCAAATCCCCTTTCAGATTGAGCTGTCGGATTTCCTGAAGAGCTTTCTCATCATAAGGCGAAGCGCCGACACAGAAGATCGCGATTTTCTTGTGATGCTCTGCTTTTAGCTGCTGGATATTTTTTTTCAGATAAGATATTCCGGAAATGCCGGAGGCATAGATCGCGCCGCACAGTATGATGGTTTCATAGAGGTTCAGGCTGCCGGAAGGCGCCTTTTTTACTTCCAAACAGTCAAAGCTTGTCATTTCTTGAAGCCAGTTCGCGTATTTCTTGGCGGAACCGTATTTTGACTGATATAAGATCAATCCCTTTTTCATATTGACTTTCCTCTCTTAGTCTTTGATCCTTCTTGTTTCCATTTGGTGATGAAGAAAAATAAGATACCTCTTTTTATATATATCATTTGGGTCAAAACATGTCAACAACAGGCGTGCCGGATAAGCAGAGAAAGCCATCCATTACAGCAGATACTTATCGAAACAGTCCTGAAGGGTGAAATGGCTTCGAATCACGATGGGCACATCCCGAAGCAGGGTGTTTAAGATCTTGCTGTTTCCTCCGGCGGTGAATAGAGACAGGGCAATGTTCTGGTTCAGGTTGCCAAACTCGATCTCCAGATGATCCTGATGTCTCAATAAATGCTTATAGTAGGCGTTGGCGCAGGTGAGCCTGATGTCTGTATAGAGCTGACCAATGTTGTTTGGACAGTCGTAGTGGACAAAAGTACTGATGATCTCCCGGTCGATCCGTATATCTTTCTTTAAGTTCTGAACTTCTTTCCAAAAGAAGAACAATACCAATTGAAGCCGTTCCGCTACAGAGCGTTCCGCCAGAGAGGGAAGCTTGATCTGTACCGGAATCCTCCGCAGGAATGTACTGAGCATGGAGGTCTTGGGACTTTCTGTAGTAGCGCAGATCAAAAGTACATCCGCGTGTCGGGTTTTGGTGGTTTCTCCCAATCTCTGGAAGATTCCCTGATCCATCAAAAGGAATAGTTTCTCCTGTCCTTCCGGGTTTAGACGGTGGATCTCGTCCAAGAAAAGAATTCCTTTGTCAGCAAGTTCCACAAGACCTGGCTTATCTGAATCAGCGCCTGTAAAAGCGCCTTTGGAATGGCCGAAAAGCTGAGACATGACAAGCTGCGGGTTCTCCGCGTAGTTGGCGCAGTTATAAGTGACTAGAGAAGTGGCGGGAGAGATCATGCCGCTTTTTTTGGCAAAATCAAACATACAGTGGGCAAAATGGCTTTTGCCGACGCCGGTCGGCCCTGACAGGAGTGTGTCCAGACCATGAGGCGGATACAAAATCGCCGCCTTTGCGTGTTCGATATGAGGTTGCAGACTCTTTTTGCTTCCGATCAGGGAATCAAAGGCCGATTGAGCGGAAGCCTCCAGATGTTTGGCAAAGTAGGAGGATTCCGCTGTAAGAGCGGGAGGAGCCAGAAAGTCGAGAAAAGCGTCCATGGAAATAAATTCGTAGGTTGGAAGCTGTTTTTCCAAGATTTCCTCCAGGATAGATATGCTGAAGTAGGTCACAGGGCGTCCCCGGACCCGCATGACCAGCCCGTCGGAAAACAGCCGATTTAATTCCATACTAATATTGTTTGGCAGGATTCCAGTCTTCTGCGCAAGGGCGTTTATCTGTAAAGTTTCAATTGCGGAGGCGGGGTTTCTTGGGTCAAAACGGGAAGTCCCTTCTGCCACCGCCTGATAAATCCGTTCACTGCGTGATGGATGCTTCATAAATATCAACTCCGATAATATTAATCTTACAATTTGATATTGATTATAAGGATTTGAAAAGTTATTGTCAATAAAAAGACGAATTCTAGGAGAAAAAGAAGATTAAGAGAAAAGTTGGCACAGAAATTGCTGATTATTATTTTAAAAGAAAAATTTGCAGAAAGGAAATGAGACATATGAGTTATCCAATTAAGGTGAGAGTCATCTCTAAAACAGAGGCAGAACAGCTGGTATCCCCTGGGGATGTGCTGGAAGCGGTTAACGACACATTTAAGGCCCTGGGAAATGGACAGATCTTCCACCCGGTAAAAGAACCGATCTGGATGGGGAAGGAAAACGCGAACATGCTGATCGCGATGCCGGCCCACTTAAAGGACAAAGGGATCGTAGGAATGAAATGGGTAAACATGTATACCTATCAGCAGGAAGGAATCCCATCCTCTTATGGAAACCTTCTGATCCTCAGTCATGAAGAGAACGGACAGCCTTATGCCATTGTTGAGGCAACTCCGATCACCACCATGCGGACCGCGGGGGGCCACGGAGTTGTGGCGGCCCAGTATCTCGCGAAGAAATCCTCAAAGATACTGGCGGTGGTAGGATGCGGAGCAGAAGGAATGGCAGGGATCCGCAGCTTCCTGTATGCGTTTCCTCAGTTGGAAGAATTAAGGCTTTGCGATAAAAACCCGGCGGCGCTCCAGCGAGTGAAGGACGAGTTTGGTGAAAAGATCAAGATCACAACATGGGAAAACGCAAAAGACGCGGTAGAACCTGCGGATATCGTTCTTTTGGTGACGACGGCCAGAAAGCCTTTGGTTATGTTTGACTGGCTGAAGAAGGGGTGTTTCGTGTCCGGTTTATATTCTTTCAACGACCTGGATCCAGAATGTTCCAGAAAAGCGGACAAATGGTATTTGGGATCCAGAGACACAGACTACCATCAGATCATCAAAGCCCCTTATCTGGCACAGTATAACTTGAGCATGGATAATGTGACTGGAGACCTGGGAGAGGTAGCGGCCGGAAAATGCGCAGGAAGAGAAAACGATGATGAGATCATTGTTTATACCCATATGGGAATGGGAGCCCTGGACGTGGCGGTAGGAGATATCATTTACCGCAGGGCTAAAGAACAGGGAATCGGAAAAGTGCTGGACCTGTCATAGAAGGAAAAGGAGGTTTCAACCTGACTTTTACTATAAAGAAAAGAGGAAAAGGAAATGGCAAGAAAATATTTTAAATCAGATGCAACAGAATACACACAGAAATTAGCGGATTACGCGGTGGATCTGAAATACGAAAATATTCCAGAAGAAGTGATCGAACGGGCGAAGATGCTCACACTTCATACACTGGGCGTAGCGCTGGCGGCAAAGCCCATCGAACTTTCAGACAGCGCTGTAAAGATCGCTGAGGCGGCCAATGGCGGAAAGGGCGGAGAGTCTTCCGTATGGCTGGGAGGAAACCAGCTATCTATGGCAAGCGCCGCTTTCGCCAATGGAACCCTGGCCGATATGCTGGACTGGGAAGATTGCGCCTGGGGCGGACATCCAAACGCGGGAGCGATTCCCGTAGCCATGGCGGTAGCGGAAGGTTTGAAAAAGGATGGAAAATCCTATCTGGAAGCGGTAGTGGCAGGACTGGAGGTTTATCAGAGAGTGTCTATGGCGGTTCAGCCGGCAGATGATTTTGATCACAGCCAAGGCTGGGCGATCGCGAACTGGCAGATCTTCGCGGCTTCCACACCGGCGGCTAAGCTTATGGGATTAACGAAGGAGCAGATGAATCAGGCGTTTGGAATGAGTGTCCTGTACGCGAAAATGCCTTCTAATCTTCAGCAGGGAACCATGAGCAACGCATACCACTATGAATATGGAATAACGTCTCAGAATGGTGTTCTGGCGGCTATGGGAGCAAAAGAAGGCGTAGCCAATCTGAAGGACTGCTTTGATATCCCTTACGCTTACTGCGAACAACTGACAAAGGCAGTAGACAGATCCTGGCTGAATCGGGGGCTGAATGAGAACTTCTATATGATGGACGTGCTGGTAAAACACTGGCCGGCAAACATGTGGGTACAGACACCGGTAGAGATGGTGCTGGATATGGTGAAAGAGAACAGCATCAATCCAGACGATATCGAAGAGATCATCGTGAATCCGCCGACCCAGTACCGGATGCACTTCTATGAAGATGGGTTTGAGAGCCTGATGGAAGCGCAGTTCAGTATTCCATACGTGATCGCCGCTGCGCTGATCGATCCGAATCCGGGTCCAAACTGGTACACCGAGGAGAAATTCAACGATCCTAAGATCATTGAATATGGAAAGAAAGTAAAGGCAGGTCCGGACAAGGAAGACACACTTCTGGAATGTTTCCATGTATTCCAGCAGGGAAGCCATCCCAAGAAGACGGTTACTATCAAGATGAAAGACGGAACCGTCTATGAGAAGACACAGAGGACTCACAAAGGCCATCCATTGGATATGCTGACAAGAGAAGAGTTCTGTGATCTGTTCCGCAGAGAGGCATCCTTTGCTCTTACACCGGAGAAGACAGAGAAACTGATGGACTTCATCCTGAATCTGGAAAATGTTGACGATATGTCCAAAATCCATGATCTTCTTGTATAGAAAGGAGACAGCGCGATGAAAAAGATTACTGTAATGGGCGGCGGCGGAACCGGGATCATGATGGCCGCGGATCTTTCCCTCCAGGGACATGAGGTAACGCTGTTTGAGATCAAAGAGCACGCAGAGAAGATCGAAGAGATCAAAGAGCGGGGATTCGTAGAGATCACAGGAAATGCGGTGAACGGGAGAGCTAAGATCGCCCATATCACTACAGACATAGAGGAAGCGATGGCAGAACCAGAGTACATTCTGATCGGCGCGATGGCACAGCGCCAGGAAGAATTCATGGATCTGATGCTCCCGTATCTGAAGGACGGTCAGACAGTGTGTTTTTCCGCGGGAAACTGCGCATCCATCATCCTGAAAAATAAGATCAAAGATAAAGACGTGCTGGTAGGAGAAATGCAGGGAAATATCTATCCCTGCCGGATGCTCCCGGATGGGAAATTGATCAGCGCGTTCCCCTATAAAGAAAAGGGAATGTCCGCATTTCCGGCGAAAGACAATGAGCGGTACATAGCGGCAATGAATGAGGTATATCCCTGCCACGCCGTGAAAAATGTATTTGAAGCGACCCTGAATTCACCCAATACTTCCATCCATCTTGCGGGAAGCCTGCTGGGGACTACTAAAATGGAGACCATGGAAGACTTCCGGCTGTACCGGGATGGAATCAGTCCCTCCCTGATCACGCTGATCCGGGCGGTAGAAGAAGAGAAAGCCAAAGTCATGGAGTGGATGGGCTACGAAATAGGCCGGGCGGTAGGACAGATGGAAGCCCTCATGGAATATGAGAAGCATCCGGAACTTACCATCTTCCGGGGACTGGAAGGACCTACCAGTATCCATCACCGTTATGTGACGGAGGATGCCCATGCCGGAAACAGCCTGCTTCTGTCGCTGGCGAAACAGTTTGGGATCAAAGCGCCGCTGTGTGAGGGCTTGATCGCTATTGCCTCCGCGCTGAACCAGACAGATTTCTATGAGACAGGAAGGACAACTTCCTACTTTGGGCTGAGCAATATGGGGCCAAAGGAGATCAACCGCTACCTTGAAACGGGAGAAAAATAGAGATATGGAAAAAGAACAGACGAAATACGTGGTAGGCGTCATCAATGTAACAGACAGCAAAAGTTCTGTGATCGCGGAGGAAATGCAGATCGGATTTCCAAAGAACGTGGAGGTGTTGATGACCTACGCGCCTCTGGAGAGAGTGTCTTATGACGGACTGATGGAATTCCTGAGAGCGCTCCCTGGAGCGCTGGATGAATTTAAGGATAAGGATCCGGATCTGATCATCTGTCCCAGTATGACGGGAAGCGCCATCAAGGGGTATGAGATCGTCAATATGCTGGAGCAGAGAAGCGGCCGTCCGGTGATCGTGCCGGCGCTGGAGACAAAAAAGTGTTTTAAGGAGCTGGGGATCACACACATCGCGATCGTATCCGCTTTCGGCGTGGAATTGGGACTTTTGGAGCAGTTGTTTTTTAAGAACCATGATATCGAGGTGACGAACCTGATCAATATTTTTGACGAGCCGGACGAGGACAGACTGCGGGTTGACCAGATAGACACCCAGCTGGTCCTGGAAAAAGTGAGGCGGGCTGATTTCAAAGGCGCGCAGGCTGTCTTTTTCGACAGTCCTACGTATCGGCTGAGGCCGATCATACCGGAATTAAAAGAAATCATAAAGCTGCCGCTGTTTTCCGTAAATCAGATCCAGATTTACGCCGCGTTAAAAAGACTTGGACTTTCCGCAGAACATCTGCCCATCGCGGAGCATTTCAGAAAAGGAGAGTGAGGAATATGTACGATAAAGACAAAATAATAGAAGTGATCGATCAGATCAAAGAGGAAGTGACGGAACTCTGTGAATACATTCACGAGAACCCGGAACCTGGTTTTAAAGAGTATAAAGCGAGCGCCGCTTTGAAAGAGTTCCTGGAAAAACATGGATTTACCGTGGAAATGGGGGCAGGAGGTCTTGAGACGGCTTTCCGGGCAGAGAAAAAAGGAACAGGAGAAGGACCGGTAGTCGGATACCTCTGTGAGTATGATGCCCTGCCTAATGGCCATTCCTGCGGACATAACATCATTGGTTCTTCCGCGGCAGCGGCGGCCGTGGGACTTGCGGCGGGCATGGGGGGGTACAGCGGGAATGTAGTAGTTATAGGAACCCCGGCGGAAGAAGGAAGCGGAGGCGGAAAGGAAATCCTCTATCAGGCGGGAGTGATGGACGACTTGGACTGCGCGATGGTCTTCCATCCCAATTCCCATACGGTGTTAAACGACATTTTACTTGCTATCGCGGCATATTCTTTTACCTTTCACGGGAAGGCGGCCCATGCCGGTGCGTGTCCAGAGAAAGGAAACAGCGCGGTAGAAGCAGTGATCCAGTTGTTTAATAATATCAACGGCCTGCGGGTAACTACCAAGACCAGCATGAAAATGCATGGGATCATCAAGCAAGGCGGTGTGGTGACCAATGTGATCCCAGATCTGACAGAGGCGCAATTTGCCATCCGCGCGGCTACTGCCGAGGATCTGGACTGGCTTACAGAGCGGGTGAAAAAGTGCGCGGAAGCGGCCGCGCTTTCCACAGGCTGTACGGTGGATATCGAAGAGATTGGCGTTCCTTATATGAACCTGATCAATAATCAAGTGCTGATCGGCCTGGTAGAACAGAATCTGATTCAGCTTGGCGAGACGATCGATGTAAGGAACGCTAAGGAAGGCCCTGCCTCCAGCGATGTAGGCAACGTATCCCACCGGATTCCGGCTTTCCAGGTAATGCTTGGCGTAGGAAGCCCGGCGATCCCTCACTCAGATTCTTTTGTAAAGGCGAGCGCGGGAGAGCAAGGAGCCAGGGCGGCGATACGAGCGGCAAAAGCATTGGCTATGACAGGGATGGATCTTTTCAATGATCCGACCCTTGTTGATAAAGCAAAAGAAGAACTAAGGGAAAAGAAGAGTACAAAGTAGAAGGAGGAAACGAACATGGAACTTATGAACTTACAAGAACTGAATAGTGCGGTAATGTGGATTGGCTGCGGCCTTCCGGTAGTATTTCTGCTGTTTTTAGCGGGAAGGATGTGGAAAAAGACTTACAAGGCGGGACAGGAGATCGGCCTTGAAGACGCGCAGTTAAAGACAGCGGTAAAAACCAGCGCCATCACAGCCATTGGACCGTCCATCGCCTGTCTGGCAGGTATGTTTGCGGTCATGGCGATCATGGGAGGACCGGTAGCCTTCATGCGTCTTTCTTATGTAGGAAACTCGATGTTCGAGCTGATGGCGGCAGGATTCGGAGCGGCAGCCACAGGCGTACAGGCCGGTGTGGACCCGATGACAAAGGATGCCTTTATGGCAGGGCTTTGCGTTATGGTGCTGGGTTCTATTCCGTGGGTTATCTTTGGAACTTTTGCTTCTGATAAGATGGATAAGATCCAGACCAAGATTGTGAAAAAAGCCGGTCGGGCGATTCTTCCGGTCATCTCTACAGGCGCCCTTCTGGGAGCTCTTGGAGCAAACAACGCGACTTATCTGACAGCTTTGGACAAGACTACGATCTCTTGTCTCTTAGGAGCGGCGATCATGGCGGTTTGCTGTGTTGTCGCGCAGAAGAAGCAGATCAAATGGCTGTCTCAGTGGAACCTGACTATCGCCATTTTCCCGGCAATGATCATTACAGCGTTATTATAAAATCGAAGGAAGAGAGGTACCAAGCATGTTAAAGCCAGAAGAAGTAAGAGAGGACATTTACCAAAATAAATATCTGAAAAGCGTACACAAAAGCAGCAAGATCGGAAACTATATCTGTGTAGTATTCTGCTTTATCCCAATTGTTCTGACCGCGGTGGTATACGGCATCGATATTCCATGGGGCGCGGTAGTGACCGGATGGATTTCAATCGCAAGCGCCATCGGTGTTGTATGGTTTGTTGAGCCGATCTCCAACTTCCCGATCGTAGGGTCCGCGGGAACCTATATCAACGTTGTGGCCGGAAATACTTCCAATATGCGTGTGCCCTGCGCGGTCATGGCTCAGAAGGAAGCGGGCGTAGAACAGGGAACCCCGGAAGGTTCCATCATTTCTACCCTTGGAATCTGTACATCTGTATTTATCAATATTCCGATCCTGGCGATCGGAGCGATCTTCAGCAGTATTATCATGAATTATCTGCCGCAGAGTGTGCTGGATGCGTTCAACTATCTGCTTCCAGCCCTCTTTGGAGCTGTATTTGTACAGTTTGCCATGAATAAGCCAAAGATCGTACCGGTAGCCTTGATCCTGGGTATCTCCTTCTGTCTGATGGTAAACAATGGAGTGTTCAGTATTCTTGGACCAAACCCAAGTTATATCACTTCATTGGTAGGTGTATTTGGTTCTATCGCGTTCGCTCTGTGGCTGCATAAGAGAGAGCAGGCAAAAAAGGGAGAGCAAAAAGACGCGTAAAATCTGCGGGAAATAGGAGGATATGCCATGTTGATCACAGCGAAGAAAATCGTAACAGGCGATGGGAAAACGGTAATAGACGGTGGGGCTGTCTGTGTAGATGAGCGCGGTAAAATTCGGAAGGTCGGTTCTGCCAGCGAATTGAAAAATATGTATCCAGAGGAAGAGGTCAGGGATTATCCGGGGAGCACGCTGCTCCCCGGCCTGATCGACTGCCACGCCCACCTGGGACATTTCGCGTGCCGGCCCGCTGTCATGAATGACTATATGATGGCGTATATTACAGAAAAATACGCCAAAGACGCATTTAGCCGAGGAGTGACCGCGCTTAGGGATATGGGGTCTCCAGAAGGAGTCTGCATGACACTGAAAGCGGCATCCCAAATGGGACTCTTCAAGATCCCCAGAATGGAATATGGCGGATGCGCTCTGTGTATCACAGGCGGACACGGAAGCGCTTTTGGACTGGGGGAAGGCGTAGAAGAGACAGACGGGATGGATGCGCTCAGAAAAGCCATCCGTACAAGAGTCAAACATGGAAGTAAATGGATCAAGATCATGACCAGCCATCGCTCAGACGTGTGCGAGTACAGCCAGGAAGAACTGAATCTGGCGGTAGAGGAAAGTCACCGGCTTGGGGTAAAGATCATGGTACATTCTGGAACTCAGCCTTCCATAGGGATGTGTATCAAGGCAGGGTTTGACACGATTGAACATGCTACCTTTATGACCAGAGAACAGGCCGAGGAAATGGCGGAAAAGGGAATCGCCTGGACGCCTACGATCCTTCCGTACGCGACGATCTACCAGAATATGGAGAAGAAATGCGCGGGCATGGAAGAAAAACCAAGAGAATACTATTACAGTAAAGCGGCTTCCGATATGTATAAGGACCATTTCAAAGAATACTATGATATAGGGATGTTGGTGACAGCCGGAACCGATAATATCACCGCCGATGGAAGAAGCGACCTGTATGTGGCCAAAGAGCTGGCTTACATGGTAGAATATGGTCTTACGCCGGTGGAAGCGATCCGGGTAGGGACCATGAATGGAGCGAAAGTGATGGATATGGAAGACAAAGTCGGCCAGATCAAAGAAGGCCTGTGCGCGGACCTTCTGATCGTAGACGGAGATGCGTCTTTGGACATCCAGGCATTGGAAAATGTCAATACGGTATACCTGAATGGAGAGGTTGTATATGGAGGATAAGAATATGACGCCGAAAAAGAAAGCCTATCGGAAATTGGCGGATACCATGATCCAGAATCTTCGGAAACGGAACATGGAAGGATTCTACTGTGAAGACCGGGAAGCGGCCAGAGAACTGGCCATGGAGATGATGAAAGAGGGCGGGACCGTTGGGTTTGGCGGTTCTGTTACCCTGGATGAGACGGGAATCTTAAAGGCGGTAGAAGAAAAAGAGGGGCTGACCCTGATCGACCGGCGCAAAGCCAAGACGCCTGAGGAGACCAGAGAGGTCTTCTTCCAGACCGTGGCATCGGATTATTTTCTGATGAGCACCAACGCCATCACCATTGACGGGGAGCTGATCAACATTGATGGAAAAGGCAACCGCCTTGCCTGTCTGGTCTATGGGCCAAAGAACGTGATCATTATCGCGGGAATGAACAAAGTGACCGCCGACACAGACAGCGGGATCAAGAGAGTACAGAACGTATCTTCCCCCGCGAACGCGGCAGTGTTTGACTCAAAGACGCCATGCGGGATCACAGGCCATTGCGGCAGCTGCCATTCTCCCCAGACGATGTGCTGTCAGGTGGTCATAACCAGACACTCACGGTTTGACGGCCGGATCAAAGTGATCTTGGTAGGCGAAGAATTAGGACATTAAGAAAAAAGGGCGCTGACGAAACACCGGATATGGGTGGATCGCCGACGCCCTTATTCTTTTCGGTCTACGCTGCTTCCGATCCCCAGTTCCTGGCGGTACTTGGTGACGGCCCGCCGGGAGATGGAGATTCCCTGCTCTTCCAGCAGCTTGACTAATTTCTGATCGCTGTAGGGTTTGGATTTGTTTTCCCCGTCTATGGCTGCCTGGATCCGGTTTTTGATGTCTTCCTGAGACAAGGCACGTTCCTGATCCTGGCCTTCTGTGGGGATCGCGCTTGCGGTGAACAGATCCCGGCAGGAGATAACGCCCTTGGGATACTGGACATATTTTCCCTTGATGGCTCTGCTGAGAGTGGAAGGGTGGATCCCCAGTTTCTCTGAAAGGGCGGCCATGGTCATGGGACGGAGAGGCTCCTTGGAGAGAAAGAAGCCGCTTTGACAGCTTAAGATCTGTTCCGCGAGAGAAAAGAGGGTTTTCCGACGCTGTTCAATGCAGGTGAAGAGAAACTGGACCCGCGAGAGCTTTCCCTCGAAATATTTGCTCAGTTCCGGGTCTTTGGCAGTCTGCATCATTTTTATATAATAGTCGTTCAGGTGGTAGTTTTCCACCCAGTTATCATTCAGCGAGATCTGCCATTCTCCTTCGGAATAGGAATAAATAATATCCGGGATGACGAAATGATCCTGGCCGGATGAAAGCCCGGACAGGGGACGTGGATTCAGCACCCGGATGCGTTCCATGCATTTGCGCACAGAAGCGGTGGAAAGGTTCAAGGCGCGGGAGATGGAACTGATCCGCCCCAAGGCCATATCTTCCATATGGTTTTGGATCATAGCCTTCATAGGTTCATACTCTTTGGAAGATTCATCAAGCTGGCTGATAAGGCAGGAAGTAAGATCTGAAGAGAAGATTCCCGCAGGCTCCAGAAGCCGCAGTTCCTCCAGGCATCGGGAGATGGTCTTGGCATCGGCGTTAGTCTGCTCCTGGATCTCTTCTATAGAAAAGGGGAAATATCCATTTTCATCCAGGCAGTTGGTCAAATATTTTATCAAGGCCCACTCCGCCTTGCTGTAACGCTTCATATCCAATTGATTTAAGAGAAACTGCTGGATCGTCTCTTCTTCCGGGCAGGGGATGTCCCCAGGTTTCTGCTGGTCCTGACGGGACAGAGCGGCGGCGTAGGCCGGGGGCGCATCCGTTTTGGCAGGGTTTGCTACCGTCTCCGTATAATCCAGAAGAGGATTCTCCAGATACTCATCCTGGAGAAACTGATTGAGTTCCACACAATCGTAAGCCAGTACGTTTAAAGACTGGATCTGAGCGTGAGAAAGGGTCTGTTTTTGCTGTAATTTTAAGTCGATCTGCATCCTGTGTCCATCCTCTCAAAAGTCTCTGCAAAGACTATTATAGCACATGGCCGGAAGGGGCAAAAGCGGTTGTTTTAAGGTCTGATTTATGATAAACTGGAACAATATTTTGACCATAAGGATCAGCCAAAACGGGGCGTGGAAAGAACAAGCTTTCCACGCCCCGGATTATACTATGGGCCGTATTAATTGCGGTCAGGTTTATTTGCTCTCTAAGATTTTGTCTACACTGACCAGTTTGACGCTTAAGATAAAGATCTCTGTAGCCAGCTTCAGTTCCTCTACTGTTGGGTAGGAAGGAGCAATACGGATATTGCTGTCATGCGGATCTTTGCCATAAGGGAAAGTGGCTCCGGCAGGAGTCATGACAAGTCCCGCCTCTTTAGCTTTGGCTACGATCTTCTTGGCACAGCCGTCCATGGAGTCAAAGGAGATGAAGTAACCGCCTCTGGGAGCGATCCAGGAACCGATGCCAAGGCCTCCAATTTCCTTCTCCAAGGTCTCCAGTACGATATCGAATTTAGGACGCATGATATCCGCGTGTTTCCTCATGTGTTCTACCATCCCATGGATATCTTTGAAGAACCGGGCATGGCGAAGCTGATTGAGTTTGTCGTGGCCGATGGTCTGGATCTTCATCTGCTGCCTGATCTCAGCTAAGTTAGCATCGGAAGCGGCGATGGCCGCGATCCCTGAACCGGGGAAGCTGATCTTGGAAGTAGAAGAATACTTGTAGACCATGTCCGGATGGCCTTCCTTCTTACATTCCATCAGGATTTCCAGAAGATAATCCTGCTTATCCTCATAAAGATGGTGGATGCCGTAAGCGTTATCCCAGAAGATACGGAAATCTTCCGCCGCGGGATTCAATTTGGCGAACCGATGTACCGTTTCGTCAGAGTAGGTGATGCCCTGAGGATTGGAATACTTTGGAACGCACCAGATTCCTTTTACGGAAGGATCCGTGCTGACCAGTTCTTCCACAATATCCATATCCGGGCCTTCCGGTGTCATAGGAACGGGAACCATCTCAATGCCAAAATATTCAGTAATAGAAAAATGACGGTCATATCCGGGGACCGGACACAGG
Source organism: uncultured Mordavella sp. (assembly GCA_902406105.1). GTDB lineage: Bacteria > Bacillota > Clostridia > Lachnospirales > Lachnospiraceae > Massilistercora. Next base: position 17,316 of record CABPCP010000019.1, on the reverse strand, counting down.
AATTTTACTTTATCCAGCTTGCACCAGGGAGTGCTGCCCAGCACACCGTGAGTCATACAGCGGGCAACGGTATCGAACATGACGTTCAGACTGGAATTGCCAAAAATAACGATATTGTCCTTAGGGACTTCCATCATGTCGGCCAGAAGCTGTTTAGCCTCTTTGATGCCGTCCAGCACGCCGTAGTTGCGGCAGTCTACTCCTTCCTCACAGACAAGGTCAGAATCGCTGGTGAGCACATCCATCATCCCCATAGACAGATTAAGCTGCTCTGTAGACGGTTTTCCTCTGGACATATCCAGTTTCAGGCCTTTGCTTTTTTCCTTCTCGAACTGCGCTTCCAGTTTGGATTTCAACGCCAATAATTCTTCTTTTGATAATTCACTGTAGGGTGTCACGCTATCATCCTCCATCCATCATATTCCTTATTATTTCTGCAAAACACAGGTTTCAAACCCTGAAACCCGGCGTCATTTCAATATTCTATCACAAATTGAAAAATCGTCAATGGATTCTTGCAAAAAATAATAAAAATATCGTAAAAATATTAAAAACCAAGTTTGATTATGAAATATCAAGAAAAAAATAATTCAAAAATAAAAAAGAGAAGAAGAACAGAAAGTTAACAGGAGTTTATGGTACAATAAATGTAACGATTTGGAAAGATAAAGGGTATTACTTATGAAGAGAGAAAATGAGGGGGAATCGGGAAAAGTCCAGACAGATCCGGCGCGCGCGCTGGAGATCTACGGAGATATGGTATACCGGATCGCGCTGCTTCATATGAAAAATAAAAGCGATGCGGAAGATGTATTCCAGGAAGTGTTCCTGCGGCTTGTCCGGCATAGAGGAAAGATTCTGGGAGAAGCCCATCTGAAACACTGGCTGATCCGGGTCGCGGTCAACTGCTGCAAGAAGCAGTTCGCAAACGCGTACCGGAAACATACCATCCCCATGGACCGGGAAGACCGGGCAGAACTTTCTTATGAGATGCCGCTGGGAGAAAACAGCGTGTGGGAAGTCGTATGGACTCTGCCGGAGAATTACAGGGATGTGATCCATCTATTTTATTACGAACAATTTTCGGTAAAAGAGATCGCGGGACTTCTGGAACTTACAGAGAGCGCGGTCAAGACCAGGCTGTCCCGCGCAAGGGATATGCTGCGGGAACGGTTAGAAGGAGAGAGGGAATGAAAGAAAACCAAAAGGAAAGTTTGTGGGAATATTCATATCAGCTGGAAACAGAGAATATCCATGTGCCGGAATCGCTAAAGGACAAAACGCTGGAGGCCATGCGGCAGGCCATGGAAGAAGAACCAAAGCGGCGCAGGAAGAAGAACTGGGCGGCAGCCGGGATCCTGGCGGCGGCAGCCTGCCTGTGTCTGGTGCTTCTGGGAAATTATACAGGATTGCTGGGGGAAACTGGCGATGAGATCCATGTTGCCAAGGTTGCGGAGCAGGCGGGGCAGTGGGAACTGGAGATGAATCTTGGGCAGGCAGGAAGCAGTGAAGAGGAAGAAGAGGCGCGGGATGGGATTTCTGTTCAAGAGGTTCCTTCCGCTAAGTTTCTTCCCCAAGGATTGTGGGAGGCGGATACAAGCTACGTGGAAGGCCGGGAAGTGAAGATCGGCAAAGATCGGGACAAATCCTGCTGGTATGCGGCCTGGAAAAGCGAAGACGTCTATTACTTTGCGGAAGGGGAGGATATGAGCCAGGAAGAATTTGTGGAAGAATTGAAAAAAATCTGGAAAAGTCTGTAACCTTTTGATGAAAGGAGGGGTATTGATAGTAGAAGCCCAAGGAGGGAGGATGTGCTGATGAGGAAGAATGAGTGGGGAAGGGCGGTAAAAAGATGGGCGGCAAAAAGCATTGGGATCCTTGCGGCGGTTTCTTTGCTGGCCGCCGGATGCGGAAAGGGGGAAGAAGAAGGGACTGTAAGGGACGAAGAGAAGATCGAGGCTCAGAAGCTGGCCCAGAGCGTGAAGGAGAAATACGCAAAAGAAGAACGCTATGAGTACGGGGAGGCAATCCGGGATATTGAAAGGGATGAATCTCTGAAGCTGGAGATGGGATTTGATATCATGAACGCGGGATTTGATGAATATCCCCAGATCGCGGCAGTCTATCAGGACCCTGAGCTGACCCAGCGTGTAGGGACCCATTATGAATGGGACGAGGAAAAACAGGTGCTGTCCATTACACCTCCCAGGTGGAACGCGGGAGGGATCAGCGCCTCCCAGCTGGATCCCGATGTACCGGGCAATGAGCCGGGAGCGCTGGAACTCTTTGACAAAGGAGAGTTGAAAGACTGGGGGAATCTGCCTCAGTATTACCTGGCTCAGTACGTGGATGCCAAGACTGGCGAAAAGCTGAACAAGCCGCTGGTGAGGGTGGTGACGGTCAAGCATGAGGTCAGCCAGGCGCCAAGACTTTCCATCTCGATCGATGACGACGGCCTGCCTGTCTTCTCCTGGCAGGAAGTGAAAGGAGCCGACAATTATTATGTGATGGAACTTGGCTATGACCAGGAATCGGGTTACAGCGGCGCCGGCCAGGTGATCGGAGAGACAAGCGATACCAAGTGGAAGCCGGAACAGGCCTCGGATTTCCGAACGTTTTCCGTGTCGGAGGCAGAGCGGTCAGAAGACTATAATATTGAGCGGTATGGAGAGGGGGCAGAACCGATCTATCCGGAAGAAGTGTACGAAACGTATTACTGTGTGATCGCGGTTTCCAAGAAGGGAACCTCGGCGGTGAGCAATACCTTCCACGAGCAGGATATCGCAAGGAGGGTGCCTTACATGGAAGAGACCAAGATGAGCCTGGAGAAAGAGGGATCCAATTACGCGGATGGCTTTGGAAATATGCCTTCCTATAAATGGGTGACCATGTGTGACGGAACGCTGGTACAGAAGCTTTTGGAGTATGATTTTGAACAGGCCCAGCGGACGACGGAACAGTGGGGCGAGTATGAGAAGGAAGACATGTCGGACCTAAGACTGGTGGATGTGGATCTTGTAAAGGTGCCGTATACCATAGAGGGGACCGGATTTACCGGAGTGGTGAAGGTACAGAACTTTAACGCCGATACCTGGGAAGAAGATCTAAAAGAGATCGAAAAGCGCCAGGAAGACCTTAGGAACCGGGCGGGGACCAGAGATCTGGAGATGAAAGAGGAGACGGAAGAGGAAGAAGAGTCTGGAAGGGAGGCGGAAGAGGAAGAGGTCTATCAGACGGAATACGAAATTACAGCCAACAGCGCGCTGAGTGAGTACCTGGCGGCCAACATGCTGACGGGAACGGCTATGATCGATCTGAGTGAGTTTCCGGAAAGCGCGGACCAGGAATATCTGGCGGATGCCTGGATGGAGGCTGTCTATCAGAACCCCATGATCCTGGGTGTGCGAAGCGCCGCCGTTTCTGGGGATGGGAAGACTATGCTGGTCCAATACGACACGACTCCGGAGACTATGGAAGAAAAGCAAAAGGAAATCGCGGCAGAAGTGGACCGAGTCACAGGGGAGATCATCCGGGAAGATATGTCAGAGTTGGAGAAGGAGCTGGCCATCAATCAATATCTGTGCGATACAGCGGAATATGATATGGAGGCGTTAGAAAATGCCGAGGAAAATCAGTTCCAGACGGTGGACGAGGAGTACAGTGATTCTTTCACACCTTATGGAGTCCTGTTGAACCAAAAGGGCGTATGCGCCAGCTATTCCGGGGCTTTCAAGCTGCTGGCGCAGGCGGCGGGGCTGGACTGCATCGTAGTGACTGGGAATCTGGAGGGGAATCTTCCCCACGCCTGGAATAAGGTTAAGGTAGACGGAGAGTGGCAGATCGTAGATTCTACCAATAATGATAACGAGCAGCTCTTCAATGCTCTTTTGAATCTGCCGGACAGGGCCGCGGGAAAAGTCCTGGTAGAAGATGAACTGTTTGTCCTGGACAGTAAGCTGGGAGACTATGGGGCGCCAAGCGATGAAAAAGAATACTATCGGCTGCAGGATAAATTCTTTGAACAGGACCAGATTGCCGCGTCTTTGGCCGATGAACTCCAGGAGGGAGACCGGGCCACCCTTCGCACCGACTATGACCTGAACGATCAGGAGTTTGAGACTATCGCCCAGAAGGTGCTGGAGGATTTTGGAGGCAGTGAACTGGCAGGCTACTATTGGATGGGAGTTATTTATTTAGAGGGGAAATAGGAAAAGGAGGAAGAACAATGAAAAAGAGACTGGTATTAATGTTGAGCGTATGTATGATCACGGTATCCCTGTGGGGCTGCGGCGGACAGGAAGAAGAAAGCCAGGAGCCGGCGGCAGAGGAAACAACGCAGGAAGAAGAGGAAACAGAAGAAGAGGCAGAGGCCGCGAAGGAAGAAGAAGCCGATGAGGCCGCGGCGTCCGGCGAGATCACTCCGGTAGAGACATCCATCGACGCGCCGGCGAAGATCGGTGAATGGGTGGAGACAAAGAGATATTCTGCCGAAGACGAGCAGTATCATACGGTATATTACCGGATCACAGACGTTGTCCGGGGCGCCCAGGAGGAAGTAGATGCCTATAATGCCACAGACAGCGTCGTAAAACTGACGGATCTGGATGACGATAATCTGGAATACTGCATGATCACATACGAAGTGAACTTCCCCTCTGATTATCCACAGGCGGATTACGGGATCACAACCGTGGATATAAACTTCGGCGTAGAGAATCCAGATGGCGGCGGAATCGAGAAAGACGGTGTGGCCTATATCGGACTTTCCACCGTGTGGGATATATCAGAGACGCCAGAGATCAATGAATTTTACGCGGGGGATACTTTTACAGAAGGCAAGGCTGTGTTCGCAATGGTAAAAGATGTATCCGACTATGTGTTTGAAACTTCTTATACAGATGAAAATGGAGAGATGGTCTACTCTTATGTAGAAGGGAAATAATTAATCAATTAGGGCCGGGGGATTTTTAAAAATCCCCCGGCCCTAATTAAAAAAGCCCTGTCCCTAATTGATGAGTGCAAGGATGTTATCCAGGATCACGAAAGATACTTCTTCTTTTGACATGATGGGAAGCTGGATTTCTGATTCCTTAGTGATCAGTGTGACGATATTGGTATCGGTTCCGAATCCCGCGCCCGTTTCTTTCAGATTATTGGCGATGATCATGTCCAGATGTTTTTTCTCCAGCTTTTTGCGGGAATTCTCCAGCATATTCTGGGTTTCCATGGAGAATCCGCATAAGAATTGTCCGTCTGGCTTGTGCTCCCCCAGATATTGTAAGATATCGTCGGTGCGTTCCAGAGGAATGGACAGATCTTCATCTGCTTTTTTCACCTTTTCATCGGAGACATGGGCCGGCCGGTAATCGGCGACGGCGGCTGCTTTGATGATCAGGTCCATATCCTGGCTTCTGGATGTGACCGCATCGTACATATCTTTGGCGGAGGTGACCGGCACGGTCTCTACAAATAAAGGGGGCTTCAGGCTGGTCTTCCCGGTGACCAGGGTGACGTTGGCGCCCCGCAGCATACAGGCTCTTGCCAGGCTGTAGCCCATCTTGCCGGAGGAGTGGTTGGAAATATACCGCACCGGATCAATGGCCTCCTGGGTGGGCCCCGCGGTGACCAGCACATTCATGCCAGCCATATCCTTAGCATGGGCGCAGGCTTTGTAAACGTATTGGATCAGGGTTTCCGGCTCCGGCATTTTCCCGGCGCCTACATCGCCGCAGGCCAGCCGTCCGCTGGCAGGGTCCGCGATCTCAAAACCGTATTTCCTAAGCAGCGCCAGATTATCCTGGGTAATGGGATTTTCATACATTTTGGTATTCATGGCGGGGGCAATGATCTTGGGAGCCTCGCTGGCCAGTATGGTAGTAGTCAGCATGTCGTCCGCGATCCCGTGAGCCAGCTTGGCGATCACATTGGCAGTGGCGGGAGCTGCAATGACAGCGTCTGCCGCCTGGGCCAGGGATACGTGGGCAATGTTGAATTCAAAATTCCGGTCAAAAGTATCGACAATACATTTGTGGCTGGTCAATGACTCAAAGGTGATAGGATTGATAAAGTTTTTGGCATGTTCCGTCATGATGACGTGTACCTGGGCGCCGGCCTTCACCAGCAGGCTGGCAAGAGAGGCGCTTTTGTAGGCGGCAATGCCTCCGGTCACGCCCAGAAGGACGGTTTTGCCTTCTAATATTTTATGATTTGACATAGATAGATTCCTTTCTTGAGAGCTTCGAGGAAACCCCGTGGCTTTTTATCATTTTCTAGATTTCACTATAGCGTGTTTTGAAAAATCTTGCAAGCCTTATACAGTGCGTATCAACGGGATTTTTGATAGGAACCATCTGTTCTATGAAATAGAGAAAGCGCTTGTTTCTCCCAAATCAGAGTGCTATAATGATTCCGTAATTGTATTGTATCCCGCAGAAGCGGGAATGATAACAAGGAGGAATTGAATAATGAAGACGAAGAGACACGACACACGCTGGATGGTCAGTGTCGCACTTATGGCAGCCATCGTCATCGTCCTGGCGAATACGCCTCTTGGGATGATCCAACTGCCGATCATTAAGGCGACAACTGTACACATTCCGGTGATCATTGGAGCGATTTTGTTAGGCCCTGGGGCGGGAGCGATCCTGGGAGCGGTGTTTGGTATCTGTTCTTTGATCAGTAATACTATGGCGCCGACTCTTTTATCTTTCGCGTTCTCCCCATTTATGAGCACCAGCGGACTGCCGGGAGCGCTGAAAGCAATCTGGATCTCTGTAGGCTGCAGGATCCTGATCGGAGTAGCAGCAGGCTGGCTCTGGAAACTGTGGATGCGTCTGAAGGTGAATCAGAGTATAGGGCTTTTGCTTACTGGATTTGTTGGCTCTATGGTGAATACGGTCACAGTCATGGGAAGTATTTATCTTTTGTTTGCCCAGCAGTATGCCCAGGCCAGAGACGTAGGAGTTACGGCAGTGTGGGGACTGATCATGGGAACGGTGACAGCATCCGGCATACCGGAAGCGATTGCGGCGGCGGTGCTGGTACTGGCCCTTGGGAAAGTGCTGATCCAGGTGTTTAAGAAGATGAACATTGGTATGGTCAGCAGCCAGATGATCCGATAAAGAGAACCATAACAGCGGGGTATCTAGGAGGAAAGATAGATGCCCTGCTGTTTTTTGTAATAAGAGGAAAGAAGGAAGGGAACGATGTTCAATAAAAGCGCTTTTGAAAAAGGAATCCGAGAATCCATAGGAGAATTTGAAGTGCAGCAGACAGCTTGGGAATGTTACCAATACACGATCGTCAATGGGAGAGATCCCTCTTACCAGTCGATCGGCTTTTTCATCGGAAACCGGGGGATGGAAGGAATCCGGATTACCTTTTATAATACCTTTCTGAAGCGGATGCAAAGCTTTGACCATATTTATCACTGGTCAGATGCTTATGAGATTCTGTATCTTGGGCTCACCAGACCGGAAGCCCTGCGGTATCAGGATGAAAACGGAGAGATCCTGGCAGTTGGCAGAACACTTGGCCGTCCGCGGTATGAGTTTACCTGGCAGCCATCTGTGGAGCAGCTGTGGGATTTTGGAGACCAGGTCATGGAATCTGCCATCCAACTGGTCCTGTGCCGCTACATCAAGAAAGTGGAATATCTGGAGGAAGAGGATCAGATCCGGATCGAAGGGCGGATCTGCCCTTGCGGAGCAGATATGACTCTGGAAAGACTGGCAGAGGAAATGCATAAAGAATTCTTTGACGGCCAGGGGGAAGACCATAAAGAATGGGCGTTCTGCAGAACCGGGTCCAGCAGGGTGGGGATCATCTGCGGAAATCCAGGCTGTTATCTGGGAAGCGACTGTATCCTGGACTTATGCGGATATTTGGAGTATGCGGCCAACCAGGAGATGTTGGCTCCCCTTTTGGAAGAGCGGGCAAAAAGGCGGGAGGCATACCGGAAGCCCTGCGGGGAGTACCAATTTACCTGGCAGCCGGAACAGGGGCTGAAGGTGGTAGACGAAAGCCGGTACTGCCTGGCCTTGCAGCTTGCCCGGCAGGGACAGATAGAGGTGGAGAAGGAACTGACGGAAGAAAATCGTGTGAAAATCTCGGCCAGCGGTCTCATCTGCGGCTTTGACGGGGAAGACGAAGTGACCACCTGCCGGATCGCGTCAGCGGCAGCGGGGATCAAAGAAGGACAGGAAAAGGATATGGAATTCACGATTCCAGTCACACGGTCCTTACAGACCCGTCTTTCCGGCGGGGCCTGTGACCGCTGCATCAATCGCTGCGTGTATTTTTACGCAGGCTATATCAAATATCTCTTGGACTGCGGAAAGGAGAACGTGATCCGGGAGGACAGGGAATGGTTCCGGCAGAATCAGAAAAACGCGGAATCCAAAATGCAGACAGAATATCAATTTATCCTGCCGGACGACTTGTTCCTGGACCAGCCGGAAGAGCTGTTTGAGGCCGCGGAGCTTCTGCAGGAGCGGAATTATGTGTCCCTGTACCGGGGAATGGCGGATGATGGGGAAGGAAATCGCAGTTTCCGGATCGAAACGGTACAGGGGATCGTTAATAGAACTTCCGATGACCTGAAAATGCTTAAACAGGAAGTTTTGGAAGAGAAGATCGATCGGACCCAGAGAATGTCCTGTTATCTCTATGATTTCAGCGCAAACTTTGAGCCGTTAAAAGCATATGTGGTCTTGGCGGGGTATATTGATTATCTGAGAAGGACCGGACGATATACGGATTATCAGAGGAAACTTGCCAGTCAAAGACTGACGACAGCGAGGGCCTTTGACAGCGCCGCCGAGGAAATCCCAAAGCTGGAGAAAGTGCTGGCGATCGCGGAAAATGAGAAAGAAAGCGGACTCTACTGCGTGATCCAGGGAGAACGGGGCGTAGGAAAGAGACGGATCGTGGAGCAGATTGCCAGATTACTGGCACAGAAAGGGAAGATCAATAGTTCCGAATATGAGATACATACATTTGATGATATGGCCTCCATCTTAAGCTACCGGGCCATGTATGACCTAGGTTGCGGAGCGGCGGAGGACCAGTTCGTGGTCTACTCCGATTTTGAGCCGCGGAAACTGTATGTGCTTACAGATTTGAAGGAATTTCTCTATAACAGCGCAAAGGCAGAAGATGGGGACAGCTCCAAGGTATCCCATCTGATCAAGCTGCTGGGAAGATACCAGCCCCAGACTTACATCGTGGTCATCGGTGAAGAAAAATATGTGGAACGGTTCCTGGAATTAAGTCCCAAGATCCGGTTTTTGTTCGAGAATAATGTGATCCCGATCGTAAACCTGACGCCGGTGAAAATGTATGAGGCGTTTGTAAGGAAGCTGTCGGAACGCTTAAAGAGCCAGCTTACAGAAGGGTTCAAGAATCGTTTCCTGGATTATATTGCCTTGAACCGCAGGTTTCTTCCCTTGGGGAATCAGGAGTTGGCGGATTATTTGGCGGATTACGCGAATAACCAAAAGGAACTCTGCCTCCCGCCGGATGTCTACCGGAAACAATCGGCGGAAGAAATGCTGGAATCTGTGATCGGCATGGAAAATGTGAAGAAAAAGACCTGCGAATTCGAGGCCTACGCCATGTTTATGAAGCGGGCCCAGATGGATGGTATGCATCTGCCGGACAGCAATATGCATATGATCTTTACCGGAAATCCGGGGACTGGAAAGACCATGATCGCCAGGGTGATCGCCCAGATGCTGTTTGACCTAGGGATCGTAAAGGAAAACCGGCTTACCGAGGTAGAAGCAAAAGACTTAAAATCCCCTTATATCGGGGATTCCGCGGGGAAAACCGGCGGAGTGATCAGCAAGGCTATGGGCGGGGTCTTGTTCATTGACGAAGCATATTCTATCGGAGATGATGCCCACGGAAAAGAAGTCATTGCCACGCTGATCAAGGCAATGGAAGATTACAAGGACCGGTTTGTGGTCATTTTTGCCGGGTACGCAAAGGAGATGCAGGACTTCCTGAATATCAATCCAGGCATTGCGTCCAGGATTGGCTATACGTTTGATTTTGAAGATTATACGGCAGAAGAACTGACCCAGATCTTTGATAGGAAGATGAAAAAGGCGGGATTTATCTACGGGCCAGAGATCTTGGACCAGGTCCGGGACATCTGCGCTTATTTCCGGGAGAAGAAAAACTATGGAAACGGCCGGTTTGTTGATAAGCTGATCCAGCGCGTGATCATAAAACACGCCTCCGCAGAAGTGGAAAACGCGGCCCTGCGGAAGATCCGGCCAGAAGATATTCCTGAGATTGAAGAACTGATCTCTACCGATGTGGTGGAGCATAAAAACTATGAAGAACAGCTTGCGGCGTTTATCGGGATGGAGCCTGTGAAAGAGAAAGTCCGGCAGTTTGCCCGGTTTGCAGAATTCCAGCAGATGGCAAAAGCCGCCGGGGCTTCGATCCCTGCCGGGAATATGCATATGATCTTTACCGGAAATCCTGGAACTGGCAAGACGGCGATTGCCAGAGTCATGGTGGAACTGCTGTATGATATTGGAGTGATCAAAGAAAATAAACTGGTAGAGGCGGAGCGCAAAGATCTGGTGGCGGGATATGTAGGGCAGACCGGCGCTAAAACGGCAGAAGTGATCGAGCGGGCCTTAGGCGGGGGCTTGTTTATTGACGAGGCGTATACCCTTACGCCCACATCGGAGAATGATTTTGGCGGGGAAGCGATCGCCACGCTTTTGAAAGCCATGGAAGATCACAAAAATGACTTGATCGTGATCTTTGCCGGATATCAAGAGGAGATGCGCCAGTTTGTCAACACCAATCCGGGGATTGCTTCCAGGATTGGAAATGTGTTTGACTTTCCGGATTATACGCCCTCTGAGCTGGCGGAAATGTACCGGACACAGATGGAAAAAGCGGGATTTGCCGTTACTGGCCAGGCCTTGGAAAAGGTTGAGATTGTGATGGAATACTTCTCAGGAAAGAAGAATTTTGGAAATGGAAGGTTTGTAGGCAAGATGGTACAGGAAACGTTCCTGATCCATTCCGGGCACGTCCGGCCGGACCAGGCCAATCTGACCGTGATCGATGGGGAGGATATTCCGGAAATCACAGATCTGACCAATACTGGGAAAAAGATGGAAAAATCCACAGAACTTGACCGCATTGTGGGACTGAGCGGCGTGAAAGAAAAGATGAAGGAGTTGGAAGCGCTGGTCAATTTTGGCATTCTCGCAAAGGAGCACGGCCTGAATGTTCCGTCCGCTAATATGCATATGATCTTTACCGGGAATCCGGGAACCGGGAAAACAACGATTGCCAGGATCATAGCGGGGAAATTGTACGATATCGGTATCATCAAAGAAAAGAAACTGGTAGAAGCGGAGCGAAAAGATCTGATCGCCGGATATGTGGGCCAGACGGCGCTGAAAGTGGGAGAAGTCGTTGAAAAGGCCATGGGAGGGATCCTGTTTATCGATGAAGCCTATACCCTGACGCCAAAGACCGAATCGGATTTTGGCGGGGAAGCGATCGCGGCGCTCATCAAAGCCATGGAGGACCATAAAGAAGACCTGATCGTAATCTTTGCTGGTTATAAGGAGGAAATGGAAGAGTTTGTAGACGCGAATCCTGGAATAGCCTCCAGAATCGGTTTTACGTTCCATTTTGAGGATTACACGGCAGAAGAGCTGTGCAAGATATTCGTGAAAAAAATGGAAGCAAACGGATTCACTGTGACGGAGAAAGCAGAAGAAAAGGTGAAAACCCTCATGCAGGAATCCCGTCATAGGAAAAATTTTGGAAACGGCCGGTTTGTAGACCGGGCGGTACAGCAGACGATCACAATACATGCCCAGAATTATACGCTGGAATCGATCGCGGTGATCGATGAAAGAGATATTCCAGATGGTGTAAAAGAAGGGTAGCGGCCAGCCGCTACCCTTTGTGACTGTTCATGGACTGCCTCAGGCAGTCCATATTTTTGCGAAGAAATCGGATAAAGGAATAGCCGCCAGTCCGGAAAACCTTGCGGAAAGCAAGCCATACAAAGACGGAAGAAGCTTCCATAAGCAGGATCCGCAGCAGAAAGTGGGGCCGGCAAAGCCCAAGCCGGCTGAGTGTATAAGACTGGAACCGGATATGCCGGGTCTCATCGTGGAGCATCTGGGCGCAGATGCTCCTTAAGGCGGGAGAGTCCACAGCGCGGGAGAGGGCGTCGTAATAGCACAGGGCGATCATTTCCGCGGTTACCAGGACCATGATCTCGCCTTTTAATCCGCCTGTTTTCCTAAGCAGCCGGAAGATAGAGTCCAACAGTGTCCGCTTCAGAGGCCTGACGCTGTAGAAATCCATATACTGGCGCAGATAGGCAGAGTGCCAGTTCTCTTCCCGGACAAACCACTGCATGGCACAAGCATAGGCTGGCTCCCGGATTTCTTTGGCAAAGCGTTCTACAGTCTCTAACAGGTGTCTTCCATCGGAACCTTCCCCTTTTTGAAAGGCCCGGATCGAAGGAAAGATGAGAGCTTTTTCTGTTTTGGTAAGGGTTGGTTCCTGGGAAAAGTCAATCTTTAAGCGGTGCTGGGAATTATGTTCAAAATACGCGTTCCATTGTGGGTAATTCCAAGAGTTCATGCTGGATTCCCTTCTCCTTTCTGGTTCTTTCTCTCTATCATAACACTTTACAAGGAAATCACAAATATTTTACGGAAGAAAGATTTCCCTCTTGTGAAGGCGGGGATACAATAAAAGATGAGGAAATGGATCCTCAGGGAAGGAGGCGTTTTGCATGGCATGGGTATGTGTCTGGATTCTGGCGGGAATCGGGTGTCTGCTTCTTGGATTCTGGTGTGCAGGGCAGAATCCAAAATGGGGAAGGAGTGTCCGGCTGGACGCGAAAGTGGAAGAGATAAAATATCACGTACAGAATGAAGGAAGCGGTGTGATCGAAGAGAATCAGTGCAGTGTCTCCGTGAGACTTTGCTTTGTCTGGAATGGAAGAGAATACAGAGAAACCAAAGAGTACCGCGGCCTTTTGTCCGCGCCGCCGCCTACGCAGCGGCAGATCCAGATTTTGTTCTGGCCAAAGGATGGACGCTGGAAGATTTGGAAAAGGACAAGACCTTACTGGCTTTTGCTCTTTCCAGGAGCTGTGTTTTCAATTTGCACCGGGATCGCTCTGGCGGTCGGAGGGCCCAAGTTCAGTCAAATGCTGGGAAGTTTTCGCTATGATGATCCCAATATAGTAGGACAGTTGTTCTATGGATCGCTTGCTTTGTTGGGAATTCTAGCCGGGATCGCCTTTGGCATTTTTTTGATTCCTTATGGATTTGGGCCGATTTTCGGGCCATTTCTATTTAAAGTATGGGAAGCTTTTGGAAGACTGGAAGAAATACAGGCAAAATGTATAGTGATTATTTTCGAGGCGTATGATAGTAATGAGGGTATGTTCTATCCGGTATTCACCTATAGGGGCTTGGAGGGGATACAGTACTGGAGAGGTCCTAAGAACTACAAGATTGGAGATTACCAGCCGGGAGCGTACTATCCCATTTACCGGCATCGGCGTACAAAGAGAATCTATTTGCGCCCAAAATGGGTCGAGGTGGTGAATGTGCCATTTGCAATCCTGAGGTTTGTACTTCTGGGAGGGTTTCTTTTGATCGTTCTGCTGACCTGTATGGCCATGCTGGGGGGCGTGATCGTCAGCCTTTAGAAAACAGATTTTATGTTTGGGAAAAAGGCACCGGAAAAATGAATTTTGGAATTGACAAATCCTAGGGGAATATGGTATAAATATCTAGTGCACAAGTGCATACAGGGGATTGGTCAAGTGGTATGATAGGGGTCTCCAAAACCTTTGGCGGGAGTTCGATTCTCTCATCCCCTGCTTGAAAAAGCCGGAAGCCTTGAAATTCAAGGGCTCCGGTGTTTTTTTTATTTTTGAAATTCCTGCTGGCTGTTTTTTAGGATGAATGATTTGCTGTCGATCGCGCGCATAGTCGCCAAAATTCCGTCAAGATGATCGTATTCGTGCTGGATGAGTTCAGACATATCATCATCCATACGCATTTCTTGTTCTTCCCAATTTTCATCCAGATAACGTAAAATGCAGTGACGGTAACGGCTGACCCGGACCAACAGGTTGGGAAATGACATGCAGTCGTCCAGCAGTTCCATGCGTTCCTCTCCGATAAATTCCAAATGCGGATTGATGATCACATAAGGCTTGTCTGTTAAAATGCAGATGAGCCGCTTTTTTATGCCTATTTGGGGCGCCGCAATCGCCCGGCCAAACCCGTATTCTTTCTGGATACCCCTGATACAGTCAAACATATCTGTAAAAACGGGGCGCAGCTGTTCCAGTTCTTCCCGTTTTACTTCTTGGGATACTTCATATAATTCAGGGTTTCCCAACAGCAGAATTTCTCGTTTCATACTATGTCCTCCTTAGTAAATTACAATTCATGATCCGCAGGCTGGAATTTGGATCACAGGACGCTGCTTAAAAATGCGCCCAGTATCAATATCACAATTCCAAGAATTGCAAAAAGTGTACCCACGATGCAGCGGATATACTGTCCACTCATTTTGATATAAGAGCAATTGGGATCTTTCTCACAATAAAGGACATGGCAGTCGCCGCCTACCGTAAAGATACAGTTTGAAGTCCAATTCGTCTTATTCGTATAACTGTTGCCGCCGATGCGGTATTCATATATGGCTCTGGCATTATTAGATGAATTCTCAATACCTATGATCTTTCCAGTCGTATGTCCCTTACATTTTGAAAATTTCATAAATGTGGGAACACAGACGATCAATCCGACCAATAGAAATAAACTTCCGATTATCCAAAATACGATCATGATATACCCTCCAGCTTTCACTCATTTTTATATACATTATACATCGGATTTCTGCTTAAAAGAAGAGACCAGATGTTCAATGATTTTTATCCCGGATTCTTCCAGAGAGCTGGCGCCGTTGCTCAGACACCATTCATACATGCTGCCCCTTATTGCGGTGACCAGGATCCTGCTGATGGTCTTGTAGGAATCTTCTCTGCTAAGTTCTCCCCTTTCCTGGCCGATCCTGGCGATATCGGCTAAGATTACGTATAGGTTTCTCTGTACGTGGATAAGACGTTCTTTGTGTGAGATTTTTAGCTGCGCGGAGTAGATCTCTGAAAGCATTGCGGGGCTGGTCTCACATTCGGTCGTTCTGAGAGAGTAGCGGCAGAAATTGACCAGCTGCTGGTCGGCGGGAAGGGACTTGTCACTATTTTCATACCAGTTTACATAGAGTTCTTCTATATGAGGAAGCCAGTAGAGCAGTAATTCTTCTTTCGATTTAAAATAATAATAAAACCCGCCTTTTGAAGTTCCGGCGGCCTGTATGATCTCGTCTACCGTCACTTCGTTATAACTTTTCTGCGCGAACAGATTCATTGCGGTCTGTATGAGCCGGTCTTTCAGCGATTTATTTGAAGTCATTTTCTGATACCTCCGGTAAATGATGAAAAAATTATAGCACAGAGAAATAGAAATATACAATAGATGAAGTGCAATAGACAGAATATTTTGTGAAAACAAAAGAGTTGACAAAAAATAAGAAAGAGTTTATGATTTTTAAAACAGACTATAGTTTGTAGTGCGGTTTGTGCTCGAAAGGAGGAAACTTATGAGCAGGAAATGGATTCGATGTGGTAAGCTGTTTGACGGAATTCACGAAGAACTTTTGGAAGGACAGGAGATCATAGTGGAAGGGAATCAGATCGTGGAGGTGGGAAAGGACCTCTATCGCGGAGGCGAAGAGGTGATCGATCTGTCTCATCTGACGGTTACGCCGGGGATGATCGATGCCCATATCCATTCGGATATTCTTGACTGGCGTGAATACTGGAAGAATATCCCATTCCGGTCGGATGCGTTCTATACACTGTCCCATCTGCACACGGCCCAGAGATCTCTTGAACGGGGATTTACGACCATCCGCTGTCATTCTGCTTCCGCAAGGGATTACGGGATCGCGGATGTAAAACAGATGATCCAGCGGGGAGCGTTTAAAGGTTCCAGACTGTGCATTGCCTGTCACATGCTGGGGACTCCGGGGAGTCATGCGGACAGCGGGCAGTCCTTTTCAGGCAATCCCCAATACGCTTTGCTGACTCAGGGGATCAATGTTGGGACGGGAGCGGATTTCTTCCGGAACGCGGTAAGAAATGAAGTGAAATTTGGAGCGGATTTTATCAAATTATTTTTATCCGGCGGCTTTTCCACTCCCAATGACGGACCAGAGGACCAGCAGATGTGTGATGAGGAGATCGAGGCGGTCATTTCTACAGCAAAGGCGCTCCATAAGCCGGTGACGGCCCATGTATACGCGCCGGAGCTGATGAACAAACTGATGGATTATGGGATCACCGGAATGGAACACGGGGCATTGATGGATGAGGAAACGGCACGGAGATTTGAGCGGACGGATACCTACCTGGTTCCTACTTTTGTACCCTATGACGACATTATTGCCGGAGATGAAGAAAGCTTGAAGAAGAAGAGTCCCCAGTTCCGCAGGAAACTGGAAATATACGGAAAGCGGCTGAAAGAAAGCCGGCAGATCATCATTGACAGTAAGATCCGTCTGGGATATGGAACCGACCTGGTGGCAGTGGATCAGTGCTATGAAAGCTGGCATGAATATGAAAGCTGGATGCGGTCCGGAATGGATCCCTACCGGATCTTGAAAGCCGCCACCAGTGTAAATGCCGGGATTCTGGGAATGGAAGATAAGATCGGGACGATAGAACCTGGAAAAGAGGCGGATCTTGCCGGCTGGCACAGAGATCTTCTGACCGATCCTTTGGCGTTAAAAGAATGTAATTTTGTGATGAAAGAGGGAACGGTATACGAAGCGGCATATCAAAACATGGATTAAGAGATGACTCTCTTAATAAAAGGAACAGGGATCTGTCGGAGCGATGTTCGCCGGCAAGATCCCTGCAGTTTGTCATAATGTAGGTAATATCAATCGTCCAAAGGCCTTTGGCCGGTTCCGGATACTATCTCTGTTACGTTTCCAAAGCCGCTGACCTCGATCTCATACCAGGTATCTCCATTTTCGATGACAAAGTCGTACTCGTTCCAGAGTCCCTCACTGCTGATGGATTCCGAGACGATCTCTCCGCCGCCGGTCTGGGCCAGAGCCGTTTCTCTGGCTTCTGACGGGGTAGCCCGCAGGAAGAAGATGGCTCCCACGGCAATAATGATAACTGCAATAACCGCCGCCGCGGTGATTCCGATGATTTTTTTC
>CABPCP010000018.1 GCA_902406105.1 uncultured Mordavella sp. | reverse complement strand
ACTATAACCCAAAAGAAATGTCAACAAAAAAATGTAAAAAAATAAAGGCGGCCATCCGTTCTTAATTAGAAAGCCAGATAGCCGCACTATATTCCGCTTTACCCGTGTATAACTCTACAGACGCGCTACACCGCTGTCTCTTGCCGCCTGGGCCACCGCCTTGGCAACGGCTTCTCCAACGCCAGGCTCAAATGCCGCCGGAATGATATGATCTGCGCTCAGCTTATCCTCCGGAATCATATCAGCCAGGGCTTCCGCCGCCGCGATCTTCATCGCGTCATTGATATCGCTGGCACGCACGTCAAAGGCTCCCCGGAAGATCCCTGGGAAAGCCAACACATTATTGACCTGATTCGGGAAATCACTTCTTCCAGTAGCGATTACAGCCACATTTCCAGCCTTCTTCGCCTCATCCGGGAAGATCTCAGGCGTAGGATTAGCACATGCGAAAATGACCGCATCCTTGTTCATAGTCTTTACCATATCTACGGTAAGCGCTCCGGGAGCGCTTACGCCGATAAACACATCCGCGCCCTTTACCGCTTCTGCCAGGCCGCCGGAACGCTTGTCCCTATTGGTGATCTTGGCCATCTCTTCCTTGATCGGGTTCATTCCTTTCTCTCTTCCCTCGTAGATGATCCCTGTACGGTCGCACAGGCGGATTTCTTTCACTCCGGCCGAAAGAAGCAGCTTGGAAATAGCGATTGCCGCAGCCCCTGCTCCATTCACCGCGATCTCAATATCTTCCATCTTCTTGCCGATCAGTTTCAGAGCGTTCTTAAGCCCTGCCAGCGTCACTACCGCTGTCCCGTGCTGGTCATCATGAAAAATAGGGATATCGCAGCGCTCTTTCAGCTTCTTCTCAATCTCAAAACAGCGGGGAGCCGCAATGTCTTCAAGATTTACCCCGCCAAAACTGCCGGATATCTGGTAGATCGTTTCTACAATGGTATCCACATCCTGACTCTTGATACACATTGGGAACGCATCCACATCGCCAAATTCTTTAAAGAGCACACATTTCCCTTCCATAACCGGCATTCCGGCTTCCGCTCCAATATTTCCAAGACCAAGGACAGCAGAACCGTCTGTTACCACCAGACACAGGTTATGCCTCCTGGTCAGATCATAGCTTTTTGAAACATCTTTCTGGATTTCCAGACAAGGCTGGGCAACTCCAGGTGTATATGCCAGAGAGAGATCTTCCTTTGTCTTTACTGGTACTGTTGCCTTTACTTCAATTTTTCCCTTCCACTCTTCATGTAAGCGGAGGGACTCTTTTGCGTAATCCATGTTGATCCTCCTTCTTTTTTCATTCTATTTCTTATTGTATTGCATTTTTATTCATATTTCAATTTTTTTATTCATTTTTCGCGCCATCTTTACCTGCTGCCACCGGCAGGGTGGAACCGCCAAAGGGCATTACAAGTACAGTGGCGTCCTCCCCTTTTTCTGACATTGCGGCGTCCAATGCCTGCTGGGCTGTTTCGTAAGGCTTCAGGAAAATCTGGCGGACCAATTCTGGAGGAAGCTGAGACACAAGATAAATCTGCGCCTTCTCCAGCACCATAGCAATGGCCGCGGCTTTATGGCCGCCCAGCCGGAAGTCTTCTTTGACCCTCCGGATCAAGTCCCCCGGCTTCTTTGCTTCCAGAAGCCACTGTTCAAAGGTTGCCTCTCCAAGCCCTTCCTTGCAAGACCCGATAAGAATAATGATTCCTCCGTCTTTAACCGCATGTTTGGCGTTATCCAGAGCCTTCTGGGTCTGGTAGAGATTCAGATCTTTGGGCGCTCCTCCTTGGGATACCAGGACAATGTCCGCCTTTCTTTCAATCTTTTTCCGATAGAGCGTGTCCAGGAAGCCGCACCCGGTCCGGTGAGCCTTTACCACATCTCCCGCCACCGCTTTCACGATCCGTTTGTGTTCATCCAGAACCACGTTCAATATAAAATCCACTCCGCATACCGCCGTTGCTTCTTCCAAATCCTGTCTCAGAGGATTGTCGTCCAGGTTGCCGGCGCAGGATCTTGCATCCACCATCATACTATGATTATTTTGGATTGCTTCCCGCGTGGATACTCCCGGCATAATAGCTTTCGCCCCGCCGGAATAGCCGGCAAAATAGTGATATTCAATATTTCCCAGGCAGATACGCCGGTCTGCCAGAGCAACTTCTTTTACAATATCCACCGGCGTTCCCCGACTGGTCATCCCAAGATGGACACAATCTGACGGATCTCCATCAATACACCTGATCTTCCGGAAGATTTCTGCCCCGGCAAGTTTCTCTTTTTCTTCCTCCGTTTGGCGTCTGTGGCTTCCAAGAGCAAAGACAAGCGTCACATCGTCCGGTCGGATCCCTCCTTGCTCCAATTCTTCCAAGAGCAGCGGCATCACTTTCCAAGTCGGCATAGGTCTGGTGATATCGCTGGTCACTACCGCTATTTTCTCCCCCGGCTTTACAATTTCTCTCAACCGCAAAGTTCCAATAGGTTCCGCCAGCGCCCGCCGTATTTCTTCCTCTTCCAGCAGAAGATTATGCGGATCCAATTCATTCTGATACAAGATTTCCTGAAGATTCTTTTCTGGAATCTCTACCTGCTGCGTTCCGTCGCCAATTCCCAGTTCAATTTTCATTTTCCCCGCTCCTTCCTTACCAGCTATCCTTATAAGTTATACAATTCATAGGAAGTCTCGCAGGGATTTCCTCCCGTCAGATACATTTCCCTTTTGGAAAGATTCATCAAGATCGAGAATACTGTTCCCATCCGTTTTCCTTCTGGATCATTCTTATCTTCATGCCGGCAGATAGAATCCGGGAATCCTTTGTGATCTCTTAAAAAGCTTTGTATCGTCTCAATACGGATCCGCCCCTCTCCTTCCAACGCCGCGCGGATCATCTGTCTCATCCGCCCATAACGAAGGAAGGTATCTGGGAAGGCCATTTTCCCCGTATCGTGTACCTGATAAAAACGGGAACTCAAGAAATGATTTGTATGTACCAGGAATCCTTCTTCCCCATAGAGCACATCAAAATCTCCCGGCCCCGCTTCAATAGCGACAGCTTGTCCTTCCGCCGACGCAGTGTGGAAATTGGCGCAGCAGGCCAGGTTCATCCTGCCCACATTCTGGATCGCGTCCGACAATGTACTGCTGTTTAAAATTCCTCTCAACACTACATGGAGCGGCACAGTAGGGCCTTCTACCTTCTGATCTGAAGCAAGGGCATTCAGACAGACTCCAATTCCCGCTTCGTTCAGACCAAATTTTCCAACAATTCCCGCTTCTGTAAAAAGCAGAAGATCCGGCTTGTCTTTCTGGTGAATCTTCAGTACCACCAACGCGTCCCTTTGCTCCAATTTCCAATCCCAATTCTGACCAAGCCAGTCCGCCCCATCTCCGGTCACGTCTTCCGTAAACGCCACAGATGTACAGCCGTCTCCTACCTGACCTCCCTGCAGCACGATCTCGCTTCTGGTATTTAACGCCAAAATATCCCCCAGTTCTTTCTCGGCCCCTTCCGCAATGCCCCGAATCTCTTCCATGATCTCCGGATCATACTCTTCGATGTTTTTGGCCATCCCACAAGCATATTTCTTAGCCTCCTCCCAGGAAATTCCAGAAAAAGTCTGGAACATTTCCTGGTAACAGCAGATACTGGCCTCAATCTGTTTTCTGGCCAGACGTCCATGAGCAAGACCAATCTCATAAGCGCTCCCCCATAACTCAAATACCGGAAATTTTCGTTGATTTTCCATCCTTTTAGAAGCCTCCTTTTTCTGTCCTTTGCTGGACATGTCCTTGAAACTGTTATATAATTAATACAGCTAATCCGTCTTAGGCGGATAGATTTGGAGGTATTTCCTTTGTTTTCAGAAGTAAAACGAAAAAAACTCTATGAAGAAGTCTGTGACCAGATCATCTCTTCTATCGCTTCCGGTGAACTCCCGCCAGGAACCCGGCTTCCCTCTGAACAGAAACTGGCCGACAGTTTTCAAGTCAGCCGCACCGCTGTCAGAGAAGCGTTGCGCTCTTTGGAAAGTTCCGGCTATCTGGAGGTTAGAAATACTGGAACCTATATTTGCGATGCCACCTTTGACAAGGTCGTCGCTCCTGTGATGACCCGTCTGATCAAAGATGAGCGGGCGGTTGACGATCTTCTGGAACTCCGTCTTCTCTTAGAGCCTATGGCCGCCGCTCTTGCCGCTCTTCGCGTCGACCCGGCGGAAATCCAGGCCCTGTCTGAAACAATGGATACTATGGAAGAATGGGTTCGGCAGGATCGCAACTATGCTCAGTTGGATTCTCAGTTTCATAACCAACTGATTACCTCCTGCCATAACGAAGCCATCCGTTCCATCTATCAGCTGTCAGCACTGGCTATCAATGATATGTTTGAATCCTTCAGCCATCTTAACAACCAGGCTTCCCAAGTATGTCAGGAGCACCGGCTGATCTTAAAAGCACTAAAGGAGCATGATCCTTCTCAGGCCCAGAAGGCGATGCAAAGTCACTTAGAGCGGGTTTATACCTGTCTCGAAAAGGAAATACCACGAATTTTCTGATGAAATTTCAAAAAAGGGAGCGGCAGGATACTTTTTCTCAATGTATCCGCCGCATCCCTTCTTTTTTACCCGTCTCAGATCAATGTTGTCTGCAGGAAATATACCACAATACCCAGCACAAGGAATACACAGGATACAATATGTGTCTCTCTGCGTCTTTCTTCACTGGAGATCACATGCCAGAATATTGCCAGCAGAATCAGTCCTACAATCAATACAATCCAATTTAACATAGCGCTCCCTCCTTACTTTCTGCCGGCCAGCGCTTCGTTGAGCGCGATTTCTTTCTTCTGGAAGCCAAGGAAATAGAAGATCATACAGAAGACGCAGTATACAACGATCGTTCCAACAAAAGCGTTGATCGAAGCAATCCCCCATGTCATCTTCCAGCCCATTAGCAGTCCAGCGATCAGGGCTGGTATAGTGGCCCAATTAAATTTATGGTGTACGACATCTTCCGAATTGACATTCATATCATAGTAGTTCTTATGTCCAGTCCAATGGTACTTGGTCTTCGACATAATAAAGTAATCCGCGATTGAAACTGCCGCAATCGGCGGAATCAGATAACCAAGGAAACTGCAGAACGGAACATAGTAATCCTGGATATCCAAACCTGCGATACATACCGCGATAAGGCCAACACCCAGAACGATAAAACGGCGCGGGATCCTCTTCTTTGTCACTACTTCTATGGTAATCGGCAGCGACGTAGACGTGATATATGAACTATGCTCACACGTCGCCCAGTTCTGCAGGAAGAACATCAGACACCCAAGGCCTACCATACCCAGCATAGACAGAGTATCCGCGATAACAGAGGTCCCTGTAGCCGCGCCCCATACCGCGCCGCACACAATACACAGACAGAATCCAAAGAAGAATCCCAGGAAAGAGGCCAGGAAGGAACTTTTCGCATCCTTGGCAAACCGCATATAATCTGCCGCTCTGGAACACCCTGCCGCCCAAGTACCTACAACGGTCGTCACACCAGCGCTGATCGTCATAGTCTGCGGGAAAACATTATCCCAAACACCTGCCAGGCCGCCTGGAAGCTGAGAACATTTCCAGATTCCGAAAAGTCCGGTAAAAAGCAGCACTGGGAAAGCAAACCGGTTCAAGATGACCATTTTTGAAAATCCCACATAGTTATTCGTGATAAAAAGAACAGAGATAAGAATTGCCCAGACTTTGATATCGATGGCTGGAAACAGAGCCACCAGAATCGAGCAAAACATCGCCGCATTCACTACATACCAGCCAATATCCGCGATATGGAATCCCGGAATAGCCACTCCTACGCTTCCGTAGGCAAAACGGGAGGACAATGCGGCGTTGCAGTGGGTCTTATATCCCACATAGCCGCTCAGAGCTGTAAAGAGAGCAAGGAATAATGCCCCCCCAAAAATTGCTTTGAGTCCGTTTGAAAGGCCGCCCGTTCCAATCGTAACCGTAACACCTGCCTGATAGAGCTGAGCCACCATAGCCGCTCCAAACCATACGAAGACCAGGTCATACCAGTTCTGCCGCTTTTCTTTAGGAACTGGCTCGTACTGAAAATCATCACCAGAATGAGATGCAGATTCTTCCATCTTTTCGATTTCTTCAATCTCAGCCTCATTTACAACTTTTGTTTTTTCTTCTGTACTCACATAAACACCTCTCTTCCTTTATTGATTATGTTCCTTATGCCCTTCCTCCCGCCGAGGAAATGGAGGAAAGATCCTCATTTAATTCGCGGATATGAGCCTGCGCCCCAAGAATCCTCTGAAAAGCCCGCAAAGAATCCAGGATAATTCCCGGCTCAATATCCTTCATGATAAACACCAGTTCCGATCGTCTTTCCTCGCCTCCCCAGTCCTCCAGATGACGGGGCGGGTGGATGATATGCTGCACCCCGTTGATCAGAACGGGGCCGCCCTCCCCCGTGTCCAAAAGGCCTTTCACACGGTAAATCTTCTCTCCGTGAGCATATAGAAGCGCGGAAAGCCAAAGACCAAACGCAGCCCAGCTGATCGTATTGGAAAATCCGATAGAAATGGAACGCACCAGACTTTCATGCCGACGCTTTAAAACAATCGTTGGCCGCGTATTCATCGCCTGCAGCACTTCAGGACGGTCTGTTCTCCCTACACCCTCTGAGAATACCAATTCCGGATCGATTCGCCCCATATCTGTCCGCAAGATTGAGGCCGATGGATTGATCTCCAGAACTCGTTCCGTCAACGCCGGAATCTCGGAAACCTCCGCCAAATCGGTCTTAGTCAGGAGGATTTTGTCCGCTGTGGCAATCTGCTTTACCGACTCTTTTGTATGATCCAGCTGAAAACTGCCATTTACCGCATCCAGACAAGTCACCACACAGTCCACCTGGTAGTGATGGCGGAGCACGGAATCCGTCATGATAGAGAACAGAATCGGCGCCGGGTCAGCAAGACCGGTGGTCTCAATTACCACCCGATCCACATCCAGTTCCCCGCGGTCTCTGCTGTCGATCATGGCCGATAACTCCCTCACCAGATCATCCCGGATATTGCAGCAGGCACAGCCGCCGGACAGAAGCAGAGTCTTTTCCTCGATCTGACGCAGTACCCGCTGATCCAAGCCAGCCTGTCCAAACTCATTCACGATTACCGACACTCGCTGAAACATAGGATGCTCCAGCCAATGACTCAGCACGGTCGTCTTCCCGCTGCCCAGGAATCCGGTCACAATAGTGACGGGCAGTTTCCCTTCCGCCATTTTACACACGCTCCTTCCTAACTAGCCCGCGTATTCAGATAATCAATCAATGCTGGGTCTAGCGGATCCACCTTTTTTCCCTGGAGTTTCTCTACATTGCTCCAGATTTCTCCAAAATCCTTACACAGTACACTGCGTCCCTTCCGGTTAGAGATCATATATCCTCCAGGCCGTTCACTGACAGAAAGGCCGTAGAAATTCATGATCTCATTCGTCATCCGCACCTTATCCCACCTGGTCTTACGAAGCACCCGCTGGTCCACAAATCCCCGCTCGTCCGTTTGCAGGGTATCGCTCCAGTGTATGCTGGAAAACATCTGTCCGCATGCCATGCACATTGGTCTTTTCCCTTCTTTCTGAAATTAATCTTTTTCTCTTGGGAACCTGCGCATAAAATCTTCCGCGACTTCTTTATAAGTCACAAACTTCACGCCTTCGTGCTCCATCATATGCTCGATCACCCGCTCGTTCATCAAGATATTCTGTGGATGTCCGCTTACGTCAGGATGGATACACATAGGCACTACCGCATAATCGTACTCCCTATATACATAATCGAACTGATCGATCCACATCTGCCCAATATTGCGGGGGCTTTCAAATCCATAGCTGTTTGGGCTTGCCTTCTGGAACATCATTGGCGGCAGGTCATCCAAATACCAGCTGGCCGGTATCTCTACCAGATCCGTTACCCGTCCGCGTACCAACGGCTTCATCCAGTCTTCCGCGTTCTTGGAGTAATCAATCTTAGTCCAGCTGTCACCAATCCGCAGGTAGTAGGGATGGAAGTCATTGTGCATCAAGCTGTTGTCATAGATAATTCCATGCTCGATCAGCAGTTTGTCTGTGATATCAGAGAACTGCCACCAAGGCGCATCGTATCCTACCGGCTTCTTTCCGCACAGCTTTTCGATCAGATCGATACACTTCTCCAGCACCGCTGTCTCCTGGGCCGCCGTCATGGTCATCGGATCTTCATGAGAATATCCATGGAGCGCGATCTCGCATCCAGCATCTGCTACCGCCTGCATCTGTTCCGGGAAACTCTCGATGGAATGTCCTGGAATAAACCAGGTACTCGGCAGATTGTATTTCTTCAGCATCTTCAAGATACGGGGAGAACCTACCTCGCCAGAGAAAATACCTCTGGAAATATCGGTAGGTGAGTCCTCGCCTCCATAAGAGCCAAGCCATCCCGCTACAGCGTCAACATGAACACCCCAT
Organism: uncultured Mordavella sp.; assembly: GCA_902406105.1. Classification (GTDB taxonomy): domain Bacteria; phylum Bacillota; class Clostridia; order Lachnospirales; family Lachnospiraceae; genus Massilistercora. The sequence continues at coordinate 38,415 of CABPCP010000018.1, read as the reverse complement.
GCCACAAAAATTTCCTTCTTTGCCATTTTGCAACCTCCTTTCTACGGCTCATCGCCGAATACAACCTTTGGCAAATTATAATTATGCATAAATGCCTAATTATCAAATCACTTACTCTCCCAATAATTGAGAAGAAAACAGCTTCCGTTTATAATCTTTCAGATACGGAATGGTCCTTCTTTGTTTCTCTACTTCCTCCATCCAGATCTCCTGGACCAATACCTGATCCTTTGTCTCCTGCTCCACAAGAATCTCTCCTCTTGGATCCACAATCCTGCTTTTCCCCGCGAACACTGGTCCGCCTTTCTCTTCTCCGCAGCGATTAGCCGCCACTACGTATAATCCGTTTTCCAAAGCCCGGGCTCTGGAGGCCAGTTCCCAAGCGTATGATCTCGCAAGCCCGAAAGCCGCTGAATAAGTAATCAGATTTGCTCCTTTTAGAGTCAGTATCCTGGCCCCTTCTGGAAATCCCACTTCATAACAGATCTGCATTCCAAGCCTTGCAAACCCTAAGTCAAACACGGGATAATCTTCTCCGCTCCGAAAACGGAGGGTTTCATCACCCCACAGGCATACCTTGCGGTATTTCCCGATATAGCCTTCCGGCCCTGTCAGCACACTAGTGTCGTACATCACACCGTCACAATCACTTCGTTCGATCAAAGCGCCCACCAGATACATATGATATTGTCTGGAAAGCCGTTCCATCCATTTGACGGTCTTTCCATCTGGAACCAGCTCTGAAAACTCATAGTCTTTCTCCGCCATACTATACCCTGTATGGAATAATTCTGGCAAAACCGCAAGATCTGCTCCCTGGCCCGCCGCCTGTCGGATCAGCCCCTCTGCCTTCGAGAGATTTGCTTCCCGATCTCCCAAGATACAATCCATTTGAATCGCTGCTACTTTCACTCCCCGTCCTGCTCTTCTGCCATCATCCATTCCCCGCACCATCCTTATTTTCTATTTCTTTGTACACACTCATTTTGTATGCTTCTGTTTTGTATGATAATAATATTGTATACCGTTTTTTCTGGAAAGTCAATTTAAAAAGTTCATGTTTTCTGATTTTTCTGTCAAAACCCTTTTTCTTTACATGTTTTTAGCATACTTTTACACAAAAATCCGCCGGGGCATCTTTTCATACCCCGGCGGATTTAACTCTGCCAATATAATTATCCTTTTTGATTCTTTAAAATCTTTTTTCTGATATAACGGAATGTATTTTCCTCTCCTTCTTCTGCCAGCATCTTCAGCAGCTTATGCAGCAAAGCCGCCGTCTCCGGATGAATCATCTTTCCAAGCTTTCCGGCCCCTTGTTCGTAATACTGCAATGGATGCCGCTGAGTATACCGATCTCCAAGATAGGTTTTGGAGGCCGCGATCCGGTCCATAAACATCTCAATCACATATTTCACCGGCATCTTCTGTCCCACGATCCCTTCACCGGGATCCACGCTGTAATCCAGCCAGTATTCATAGTGATGCTTATTTCTCCCCTTGTGATGGAGCCAGGCTGTAGAGTAGCCCGTAGCCTCTCTCTCAGCGTTATTCGGACTTCGTGTCCCCTGATAATAACGGCACCCTACCAGAAATTCTGTGGGTGTATATTTAGAAAGATCATGGAGCAGACCCTGCTTATATAATCCCACTTTGAAACAATGCTTCATGACCAGCCACTTATGATGATTAATGGTATGTAAATGCTGTAATGCTTTCATCCTTTTTTCCTCATTCCGTCATACGTTAAAATAACTCCGGATTCCATACAAAACCAGCAGATGGACCGGATAAAACAGATAAAACAAATACTTCATCTTTCTTCCCCGCTCCCCATTATATAAGGCAATCGGCAGCGCAGCCAGCGCTCCAAGATACTGGATCCCCGGCTGCCACAAAAAATTCCAGAATGCTCCCAAGATCAGCTTCAGCCGAAAACGATCCCGAAACTGAGCATAAATAACAGGAAGAAGCACTCCTAGAAATCCATAGTCTGTACCAAACCATTCACAAATCCCCATTCCTCCCAGCAGAATTAGTACCTTCAGACTTTCTTCCTGTACCTTTTTCATGCCATAGAGCACAAAAAGACTGGCCGCAAGTGTAAAAAATACATTCTGGTGACCAAACTCCAAAACCGTTCCATGAAAGGCCAGATCATAAGGGATTTCTGAAAGCAGGGCAAATACTCCCAATCTCAGAAGGTACCGCCGCAGATCCCCGGTATGGAAGAATCCTTCCGCCAGCAAAAAAGAAAAGATAGGAAACGCCAGTCTTCCAATCCCTCTCAAAAGGATTACATCCGGAAAAAAAACGGCGCCTATATGATCGATCGCCATGGACAAGATCGCAATACACTTAAGCTGGAACGAATCAAGGCTCATCCGCCTTCTGCCTCCCCGCCAGGATCATGATCGTCCGGGCCTTTAGTTCTATCTGTCTTTGCTTTTTTAACCGTCTGGGCTGCTCCAGAATTCCTTCATCTGTAGTTGCGGCCACATACCACTCTTTTCCCTTGGGAAGAGCCGGAATCGCGAATCGATGCTCCAGCCAGTGCATATTATAAGCCACAAAGCAATCTTCCCCTCCAGTCACCGCGCCGCTGTAATAGACGCCCAGTTGTCTGCTGGACACCTCAGAAGACACCTGCCACGCGTTTTCTCCATGATAAGATACGTCTGGCACTCCGCATCTGGTCTGATCCATTCCCCGCATCTCTTCGGCCGGACATAGTACCGGATAGCTTTTCCGCAAATAGATCAGCTCTTTCACAAACCGGAAGAATTCCTTTTCCTTTTCTAACTTGCGCCAATTCAGCCACCCTGTGGGATTGTCCTGACAGTAGACATTATTATTGCCTTTCTGAGAGTTGCCGAATTCATCCCCGGCCAGCAGACAGGGCGTCCCTTGAGCAGTCAGCAGAAGGAACATTCCATTCCGCCTCTGGCGCTCTCTCAGTTCCTGGACGGCCTTTTTCCGGGTTGGTCCTTCCGCCCCGCAGTTCCAGCTATAGTTATAATCCGGTCCATCTTCATTATTCTCTCCATTTGCCTCATTATGTTTTCCGTCATAAGAAACCAGATCGTTCAGGGTAAATCCTGTATGCCCTGTAATGCTGTTAAAGGCCCCTTCTCTTCCCGTGACATGACGCAGCCAATAGATCACACTGTCCACCATGCCCTCATCCCCTTTTAGGAATCGGCGCATTGTGTTCATAAACTCCAGATCGTGCCGGAGGATTTTGGTCTTCTTCAGAATCGGATCCTGACAGACACTCTCCATGGGTGCGTTCAATGGATTCAGGATAAATCCGTCAATATGATATTCCATTCGATAATAACGAAGACAATCCTCTGCCACAAATCCCGGCGTTCCCTCTGCAAAAGGCATTTCCAGCGCCACTTCAATTCCTTCCTGATGGCATGCTTTCACCATTTGTTTTAAAGAAAGAGGACCGTTGCCGCAGGCGGAATAGGCGCTTTTGGGAGCAAAATACCAAGCCGGCCCATATCCCCAATAATTCCGGTACCGGCCGCATTCCTGGAACTCATAGACCGGCATACACTGGATCTGATTGATTCCAAGTTCCTTCAGATAAGGCAGCTTTTCGATCACTCCTTCAAAGGTTCCCTTATCTTTTACCTTTGAAAAAGCATCCTTCGTAAATCCGCGCACATGAAGACTATACGCGATCACCTGATGGAGGGGAAGATCCAGCGGTACATCACCTTCCCAGTCAAATGGGTCTTCTCTTAGAACGCCTCTTACCTGATGCTTCTGAATATCCCGCTCCTCTCCCCATATTTCTCTTCCCGAAAGGGATTTCGCCCGCGGATCCACCACGATTTCATCCCCTATCCGGTAATTATACTCCATGCAGTCTTCTATATCCTCCAACCCAAGACAACGTACTTCTCCAAGGGCCGCCTCCATAGGGTATTCCTGATACGGCTCCCGATCTCCTGCCCGGTACAGCAGCAGACTGCAGTCCTTTCCCTCTGGAACAGCTACTGAGAAATTCATCTTTCCATTTTCCGCCGCAACGCCAAGCGGCAGAGGTTTCCCCAACCTTTCTTTCATGCGCTTCCCCTTTCCTGTGCCTACTGCCATCCGTCTGTCCCGTACATATCCACGTTTTCCTCATTGATCATAAAGACATCTTCATAGGTCTCTCTTTCATAGGCTTCGCCTTTCAACATCTTCAGCACCAGTTCTGCCGCCGATTTTCCCATGTTGATAGGCGACTGGGCCGCAGTCCCCGCGATCTGATTCCCTGGCTTCTTTAATTCTTTCTTGATATCTGGGGAACCATCCACGCCATAAATGATCACATCATCTAATTCTGCCAGATTAACAGCCGTCTTTGCTCCTACCGCGATCTGGTCATTTCCGCACATAATGGCTGTCAGATCCGGATGTTCTGCCAGGATCTGCTCTGCCGCCTCCAACGCTTTCTCAAACTGGCCTCCCGTATCCTCTCTTGCCACAACTTCAAAGCCTTTTTCCGCTTCTGAAATCGCTTCTTCAAAACCGGTGATGCGTTCATTGATCGAATTCTGGGTCGGACATTCTAAAATCGCGATCTTCCCGCCTTCCGGCCGTTTTTCGATCAAATCTTCTCCGCACAGCTGACCGGCGGTATAATTATCGGATCCGATATACGCATCCACATAGTCCATCTCCTTGACCTGTGTATCTACATTCAAGATTTTGACATCTGCCTCTCTTAACGCCTCTAAAGAGGGAGTGATCTCCTCCCAATCAACAGGTGTCAGCATGATCGCGTCAATCCCCTCATCGATCATCTCTTGGATCTGAGTCTCCTGGAGCGCCGCATCTGTACCGGGATCTTTAGTGATCACCTGGCATCCTTCCGCTTCCAAAGCTTCCCGCACCGCGCTCTCCAGCGTAATAAAATAAGGGTTTTCCATATCAATAGGACTGAATCCGATCACGTAAGATTCTTCCTCTCCCTCTTCCCCTTCTGTCTCATCTTCTTCCGGGTCCTCTGTCACAGCATTGTCCTCCGGTGTGCCTACGTTCTTTTTACAGGCTGATATTCCCAAGGTACAGATCAAAACCAACATCATCAATATCTGTATTCCTCTTTTTTTCATCATACAAACATCCTCCTTATGTACATCTGTGCACATACAGCTATATTTTACAACATTTTTATTCTTTTGGCTACTGCTTTGCTTGCTTTTTACATACACCTCTGGTACAGTTAGAGTATCTTAGTCAAAAGGAGAACAAAAATATGGGTGCCAAAAACACAAATTATGAGGAAGATATGATCACAGTCACGCTCACACTGGATAACGATGAGGTTGTAGAGTGCGCCGTCCTTACCACATATCAGGCTGGCGGAAATGAGTACATTGCTCTGCTTCCGATGGACGAGTCCGGCGATGATATGACCGGTGATGTCTACCTCTACCGTTACCGGGAAGTAGACGGCGAGCCAACGTTAGAGAACATCGACGATGATGACGAATACGAGGCCGCCGCCGATGCCTTTGATGAATGGATGGATGAACAGGAATTTGAAGAGCTACCGGACATGGAATAATTCACCCACGAAACGGGAGGGACTTGCGTCCTTCCCGTTTTTTTCCCGTACATAACTGACAAAAAGCCTTTCCCTCGCCCGTGTCATAGCAACATAGAACAGTCTGCGCTCTTCCTCGATCTCCTCTTCCATCTTTGCTTTCTTATAGGGAATCACCCCTTCATTTCCCCGGATGATAAACACCGTATCAAACTCCAGCCCCTTCGCCCCGTGCATAGTAAGAAGGGAAACTCCTTCCCCCGGCGTCTGCTCGGTTTTTTCTCTCATCTTTTCCTGATCTTCCACATGATCCAGCCACTCTGGGATCGTGCGGCAGGATTTAGAAAGTTCCTGTACTTCATCCAGCACTTCCAGCCATTTCCCCGGATCTGTCTGCCGGTATTCTCCATGGCTTTTTAGAAATTCGTCATATCCCACATGCTTCCGGATATATTGGATCGCGGCATAGGGCGTCTGCTTTTCGATCATTTTCATATCCCATTCCAACTGATCGATCCGGTCCTGCATCCAGACCTTATCGCAGTAAAAATTCCGCAGTGTTTCATAACTGATCCTTTCTTCCCGCAGGCTGTCCCGTCCGATATATCGATTGGGACGATTGGAGATCCGCAGAAAATGCTTTTTCTCCAGCTTTCCCTGAGAAAGCGCCAGATAGCTGCAGATATCCTTTACCGCAAAATGGGCGTACAGATCCTCCGGCCTCTCCTTCATCACAAAGGGTATCCCACGGGCTGCCAGCGTCTCTGCCAGCGCTCTTCCCTCTGCCGCTGTGCGGAACAGCACAGCCATCTGGGAAAAAGGCTCGCCTTCTTGGAAAAGCTTTTTTATCTGGGAGAGTACATACTGACTTTCTTCTACAGGGTCTTTGACCTCCTGTATATGGACCGCTTCCCCTTTCCCGTTCCTGGCTTCCAGCTTTTTGGGCCACCGCTTCTTGTTGTGTTGGATCACCCGCAGGGCGCCGTCTACGATGTAGCCGCCAGACCGGTAATTTGTCCCCAGCACAATTTTCTCTGCTTTGGGATAATCTTTCTCAAATTCCAGCATGATCCCCGGTCTTGCTCCTCGGAACCCATAGATCGACTGATCGTCGTCTCCTACTACGAACAGATTGCCGCTTTCCCCCGCCAAGAGGCGCAGCACGTCATACTGAACCTGGTTGATGTCCTGGAACTCATCTACCAGGATATAAGCGAACCTGGACTGCCATTTCGCCAGAATATCCGGCCGATTCTGGAACAGCCGCAGACAGTAGAGCAGCATATCTTCAAAATCAATCTTCCCCAACTCTTTTTTTCGTTTCTCATAGTTTTGGAAAACTGCCTGGAAACGGTCTTTTCCACAGCACTTTGGCTCATAATCTTCCAGCTTTAGCTTACGGTTCTTAAAACTGCCGATTTCTCCCGTCAGATCACGTATCATGTCTTCTTCTCCATCCAGGTCCTCAGAGACAGAAAGCTCTGCCAAAATCTGCGAAAGAAGCCCTTTCTTCTCTTCACCCGTCAAAAGCCGGATCCTGGAAGCTCCATAGGCCCACTTTAGGATCCCATAATAGAATCCGTGGAAGGTGCCAAAAGTAACCGGATATTGGCCCTCGCCCATGACCTGATGAAACCGCTGCCGCATCTCTTCCGCCGCATACCGGGTAAAGGTAATGACCAGAATCTCTTCTGGCCTTACCCTATACCTGGTGATAAGATATTCAATTCGTTTTGCAATGGTAAGCGTTTTCCCGGAACCGGGACCGGCAAGGACCATGCAAGGTCCTTCCTTGCAGGCGACCGCCTGCTTCTGAGCTTGGTTTAACTCCATAGATACCCCTTACTTGCTTAATAATTCAATCCCCTTGCGGATCCGGCGCAAAGACTCTTCTTTCCCTAAGATCTCCATGATCTCCGTAGCTCCTCCCGGCGTTGTCTGCTTCCCAGAAACGGCGGTACGCACCGGCCACATTACGAATCCCGTCTTCACACCTTTTTCATCCACATATTTTTTCAGCGTCTCAAATAAAGCATCGTTGCTGAAATCCTCCTGCTCTTCCAGAATCGGGAGCAGGTCCCGCAGCACTTCCAGCGAATTCTCCTCGTTGGTCTTCATCTTCTTATGGCAGTACATAGACGTGTCATATTCCGGAAGCTCCTCAAAGAAATCTATCTGCTCCCGGATGTCTGGAAATACTTCAATCCTGGTCTTTACCAGCGCCGCGATCTTCTTCAGGTCGCAGTCTCTTGCGACAGCTTCTTTGATGTAAGGTTCCGCCATCTCATAGAAACGGTCAAAATCCATAGCCTTCAGATATTCTCCATTCATCCATTTCAGCTTGACGATATCAAATACTGCCGGGGATTTGCTCATATTCCGGTAATCAAATTCTTTCACCAACTCTTCCAGGGAGAAGATCTCCTGATTTCCAGAAGGACACCATCCCAGAAGCGCCACATAATTGACAACAGCCTCGGTTACAAAGCCCTGGTCGATCAGGTCTTCATAGGAAGAATGGCCGCACCGTTTGGAAAGCTTCTTGTGATTTTCATCGGTGATCAGCGGACAGTGCACATAAGTCGGCACTTCCCAGCCAAACGCCTCATAAATCTTATTGTATTTGGGCGCCGAGGAAAGATATTCATTTCCCCGGACCACATGAGTGATCCCCATCAGGTGATCGTCGATCACGTTGGCGAAATTGTAGGTAGGATAACCATCGGATTTGATCAGGATCAGATCTTCCAGCTCTTCATTCGGCACTGTGATCTCTCCATATATATCATCGTGAAACGTAGTGGTCCCCTCCGTCGGCATGTTAAAACGGATCACATACGGCTTCCCGGCCGCCAGATTTGCCTCTACTTCTTCTTTGCTAAGCCCAAGGCAGTGCTTATCATAAACGACAATCTGAGTCCCCTCCTCGGAAACACTTGACTTCAGGGAATCCAGACGCTCTTTGTCACAGAAACAATAGTAGGCGTCCCCTTGGTCGATCAGCTGTTTCGCGTACTTCAGATACAGCCCGGATTTATTGCGTTCGCTCTGCACATAGGGGCCTACGCCTCCATCTTTATCCGGTCCCTCATCGTGGATCAGACCTGTTTCTTCCAGCGTATGATAGATGATCTCCAGCGCCCCTTCTACAAACCGCTCCTGATCTGTATCCTCGATCCGAAGGATAAAATCTCCGCCTGCGTGTTTCGCGATCAGATAAGCATAGAGCGCTGTTCTCAAATTTCCCACATGCATCCTCCCCGTAGGACTGGGAGCGAATCTTGTTCTTACTTTTTCCATGGTTATTCTCCTAACTCTCTCATGATATTCTCTAGTGTATCGTCCACTCTCTGGTTGATCACCAGATCCGCGGACCGGTCGGAAAAATGGGGGTTGGAATGAACCACCACCAATTTATCTCCTTCATAATAATTCACTAACTGGGTACAAAGATAGGTATTCAGATTAGTCCCAAGAGCCAGCAGCATATCTGCCTTCTGTACCTCCTGGGCCGCGCGGGTGATCACACTGTTGTCTACCATCTCCCCAAAGAAACATACATCTGGGCGGATGGGCGTATTGCAGTTCTCACACAGCGGCACCCGCCTTGACTCCTTGATATATTCCACCGGATAGGTCCTTCCGCAATGGGGACAGTGATTCTCATAAACGCTTCCGTGCAGATTGATCACATTCCGGCAGCCCGCCCTCTGGGGGAGCCCATAGATCCTCCTGGTAATGACAGACTGGATCAATCCTTTTTGCTCCAGTTTGGCCATCTCAAGGAATCCCTTTCCCGGCGGGATATCCAGGGATGTCAAGATCTCGTTCCTGTAAAAATCAAAAAACTGCTCTTTCCGTGTGGAGTAAAAGGAACTTGAAAACATTTCTTCCAGGGAAAATCCGTACTTTGCCTCGATCTCATAGGACTCTTTTCCATCCCGGATCGGCGGATAGCCGTTCTCCAACAGCATTTCATAGCCGCTTAAGACTGTAGTATACTTGCTTTCCTGCAGCATCTGCAGAAGTCTTTTCTCCAACATTTGCACCCCTCCCCACTGAAACTGACTAGTTTAAAAATCCATCTTAGGATAGCCATATTGTACCATAGTTGATTTACCGCCTCAAGCCTTTCCCCTTTTCTTAAATATCTTTCTCTCTTTCCAGTAGCGGATCTGGAAAAACTCCCTGGGAATCGATACGATCAGTACAATGCCAAACACGATCGCAAAAGCGATCTTCAAGGCTTCCATTCCTCTCTGTCCAGCCAATGCCATCTGTCCCGTTACCAGGTAATAGGCCGTGAAATAGACACCCGCCCCAGGGACTAGGGGAAATATCCCGGAAATCAAAAAAATCGTAATAGGACATTTCATTCGTACCGTCAGCATCCGGGAGATCAGCACCACCGCCAGTGTACCGAAGAAAGAAGCCATCGCCGCGGAAAAACCCCATCCATCCGTACACAGCACATAGATCATCCATCCTGCCGCTCCCGTCATCCCGCAGCAGTAATAGAAGCGCCTGGGCACATTGAATAAGACAGCGAAGGCGATCGTCCCCCCAAAAGAACACAGGATATTGACTAAAATATGAAAGATCATAGAACGCTTCCTCCAACCATATTACTGTAGATACTAAGGGTAATTCCCACTCCTACCGCGATATACACAAATACCAGAAGGGCATCGATCATCCGCACTGTCCCGGAGAGGAAATCACTATCCGCAATGTCCCTGATCGCGTTGACAAAAGCCATCCCCGGAACCAACGGCATAATCGCGCAGCTGATCATCCCTTCCAGGCGAAGCGGCCCAAAGAGCGGCACTTGCTGGGCTAAAAGAGCCAGAGCGGTGATCACGACACCTCCTACCAGATTAACAATGATCTTGGACATATGATGCCTTTTTGCCGTCAATACCCACACATACAAGATACAGCCGATCAGAAAGGCAATAGCGCTTTCTCTGATCGTCGAGCCCAGCAGAAAGCCAAAGCAGGCGCTTCCTACTCCCGCCGCCAGGATCTGGAAATACGGCCTCTTTGGCGGTATCTGGTCGATCTCTTTTAACCGCTCTGCCGCCTCTGCCATTGTTACCCGGCCCGCCGCGATCTCTCTGGACAGGTCGTTGACTTCCGCCACGATCTCCAAGTGAGCGCTGGACAACGGCACGTGTTTCACCTTCGTGTAGGCTTCCTCAATCCCATTTTCCGCACTGACAAAGATCGCATGGCTCAAGGTAAAAATATCCACCTGGTCTACATGGAATTTGTGGCAGATACGGGTAATCGTCTCTTCCACACGGAATATCTCCGCTCCATTTTTCAATAGGATCCTTCCTGCTTCCAAAGCTAGATCCACCACTTTTTTTACATCGATCTCTGAATCCAGACGCTTCTTTAGATAGACCATATCTACCAGACGGACTCCATCCTCATAGATCGGTTCCTGGTAATGGTCTACAAAAAAATCAGCCACAATATGGGAGTTGACGAAGCCGCATTTTTCATAAAAGCCTATAGTCTTCCTGCAGTTTCCTGTTCCCACATACATAGTGTCACAGCTGTCTCCATAATGTTCGCAGACAAAACGGACCATCTGCCTGCCATATCCGTGTCCCTGCACTTCTTCCGCCGTAGCAATATTCTTCAGTTCGCACTGACGGTTTTTCATCCGCTGGACCACACAGACGGTGCACAGCTTCCCCTGATCTTCAAGAATATACATATCTCCCTCGTCAAGATAGCGGTCGATCATATCTTCCTGGGGATCGGCAAGCAGCAGAAGATCCAGGTATTGCTTTTTATTTTCTGTAATCTGTCGAATATTCATGACTGACTCCTGTTTTTCATAATCCAGCCTATTATAACACCTGGAACCGGAAAATGACAGCCTCTTTTTAGTCTTTTATAGTCTTTTCCCAAGAGCACCCTTTCAGCAGAAAATGAGTCCTTTTCCAGCAGAATTCCTTCCTACCCATGTCGGTTCTGTCCTCACAATCCGTCTGTATAGCCTTCACAGGCCAATAGTTTACATCTGATATATGCTTCCAGTCGCCCCACTGAAAAACGCCTTCAGTTTTTCCTGAAAGCGTTTTTCCCATAGACTATTTTCATTCTTTTATAGTATTACTGTTCTTCCCAATCACTGTATCCTACAGGAACGATATTCATCGGCTATAGCCTTCGCCCCCGCATAAAGTATTTGACTGTCAGTTCCTCCAAGCAGGAAACGAAATCCAAGGTCGAGATGCATCTGGATATTGCCACTCCCTGTCATGACACCAGGGGTAACTCCATACCTGCGGCATGCGGCGATAACCTTTTTAAAAGCCTCAATCACCTCAGGACTGTCCGGAGAAACACCCATAGATGTGCTAAGATCAACCGGGCCGACAAAAGCGATGTCAATGCCAGGCGTAGATACAATCTCCTCAACATTTTCAACAGCTTTATAATGCTCAATTTGAAGTATAACGGCCACCTCATCGTTCGCGTGGGGGAAATAGGTATCGCCGTGATTGCCGAACAGACTGGCGCGGCCGGCACCCATTCCGCGTACGCCCACAGGCGGATATTTGCAACAGCTCACAGCTCGTTCCGCTTCTTCATGAGAGCAGACCATTGGAATCATGATTCCAGCGCAACCTGTGTCGAGTCCACGCTTGATAAGTGCAAGATCATTCCACGGGACACGCAGCAGCGGCTCAGCAGGACCGGTTCGGATGGCAGAAACTAAAAGGCCCGCACTCTCAATGTCCATGGATCCATGCTCCCCATCTATCATAATGCAGTCGGCGCCTGCGTACGACATAATCTGGGCATTGTCAAAACTGTTGGTAAATACCCATGATCCAAAAACAGCCTCTCCATTCCGAAGTTTTTCTTTGATTTTATTTTTCATAAGTCTCTTCCTCCTTAATCAATGGGAAATTCTCTCAAAAACGCGGCGCGCTCAGCGGAAAGTCCCGCTCGACGTCCATAGTCTTCCAGTTCGTCAATCTGCTTGCAACTGTAACGCAGGCCATTTGCCAGCTTGTCTGCTTTACTCTTATTCTCCAGCTCGCCGGGAACGTAGATTTGCTCCACCCCTTCCTGACGCGGAAGCGCGTGCAGATAATCCACAAATGCATCCGCAGATTTCTTATATTCCTCGATCGGGCGAAACGCATCGATACGCATAGCGAAGAAGAAATGCGCGATGTGATTAGGACTGCCAAGCAGGTTGTACTGACTTCCCATATCAGAACCGAATTTCCCTCCGGAAAGAATCGACGACAGCATCTCCACAGCAACGGCAAGACCGTAGCCCTTATGCCCGCCAAAGGGTAGCATCTTCATAACATCCGCCTGATTCGGATCGGTAGCTGGATGTCCATCAGCATCGAGAAAACATCCAACAGGCAAAGGCTTGTTTTCACGCTTATACTCAAACAGCTTTCCACCTGCCATCATACTGCAGGCAACATCAAGACAAATTGGGCCATGACTGCCAGTAGGGAATGCAAAAGAGAATGGATTATTGCCGATTCCCTTACTGTTGCTTCCGGTCACACACATCAGCGGCTCGACATTGGAACCAGTAAAGCCTATCATATCGTCTCCCGCAAGCTTGAGGGACCAGCGGGCAGCCGCCCCGTAATGATTGCTGCGGCGGACGCACACACAGCCCAGGCCGTGATCCGAGGCCTTTTTCCTTGCAAGTGCGACCGCCTGCTCGGATACGAGACTGCCCAGACAGTCATCTCCATCGATGAGGGCGGTCGTTCCTGTCTCCTGTACAATTGTAATATTCGGATGCGGATTTGTGCCGCCGTTTTTCAGCCGATCCATATAGTTTCCAACTCTGGTGACCCCATGGGATATTACATTTCTAAGATCCGCATCGACGAGAGACTCGGCGACGATGGCGGCGTCTTTGTCATCGAGTCCGACTGCTTTGAAGATATCCTGGCAGTAGTCCTCAAGGGCGCTGTGATCAACTTTGTACATAGAACTCATTTTGTCTCCTCCTTTATTTTGATTTCATAGACTGGTTATATCATTCAAAACTGTAGCTGCCTTCTATCTTGGTCTTTCCTGTTCTTGAGCGAAGCACGGAAAACAGAAAACAGATAGCCACAGCTATGATGGAGCCGATTACATTCATGGCTGTCAATCCCTGGACAGACCAGACAAGGATAAGCAGGCGGGCCGCAATAGCAATGACCATACAGACATAGAAGATACCTTCTTTAATCTTGAGACTATTTCTCGCAAATGCCTCTGGGAACAACTTGGGCAGCCGCCACAATGAAATAAGCAGAGGAATCTGCAAAAAGCTTGACAGCAGTACCGTATTTTTTGTAAGGATGCTGATATCAATGCTAAAAATTAACGGAATCAGGCAGACAACGGTAAGCGCTGTAAGGATGAGCCAGGAGGCTCCGCGCCGGTTGGTCGAAGCAAATTTCTTATTGAACCAGCCATCCTCCGTTGCTTTCTCAAGGGTTACTGTGAAGTTCGCCAGTGATCCATTGATGGTAGTCGTCAGGCAGAGCACAGGACCAAGGATGATGAATGCGTAGAACACCACCGTGGGTAGGGTAGCTCTTGCGACCGCAGTGAGCGGCTGCCCGGCAAATGTAGAAAGATCCACTCCTCCGACAGCGGCAATCGCAACACCGCCATAAACCAGTACTAGAACGCCAGCCGTCATCAGCATAGTCCAGGGAACTGTCCTGCGCGAATCAATCGCATATTTGCCGAAGGGAATGATATTCTGGTCATACGACTGGCATGAAAACACCAACATTGCCATAGCCCCCATGATTCCAGCCGTCCCGCCTGTCATAAATTCCGGTCCACTGAAATTGAAGGTATCCGGATTAAGATGGGTGAAATTCACCACACAGAAAATTGCAAGTGCGGCTAGCAAAATATAGGTCGAATACTTCTGGACAGACGCCATAAAGGAAACACCCATACAGTTAATCGCCCAAAACAGCACCAAAATCAGTATCGCAAAAACCTGTATGTTGGCTGATGGAAAAACACTTTGGACATAGGTACCAAAGGCGGCCGACATCATGGAGACGCCCATTCCACTTACAAATGTTGACAGGATATAAGCTCCGCCGAAGGTCGTACCCATAAACGTGCAGGCTACCGTATAGACGCCGCCGCTAAAAGTCATCACGCTGGAAAGTATAACATATGGCAAGGCTGAACAAAATCCGACGAGAATCGCCATCAAATAAGCAATCCATACAGAATATCCCGTTACACCGGCAGCTTCTCCTAATATTGAAACAACACCGGAACCTACAAATGTGCCAATGGACATCATGAGCATTTTCTTCCGGTCAAAAATCTTCATATCTGAAAATGAAGTGCTTCTATCATTCATACTTTTCCTCCTTTTACTTCTTAAATTTCTTGCACCGAGTATGATGCCGTCCAATTTGACATACAGAGATTTCACATGATATTATTAAAAATATATTGCGCTGCAGCGTTTTCACTCTGTATTTTTATTATAAATTTTCAGATAATTTTTGTCCAATACACGTATTTTATAAATCTTTTATAAATTTTTAACATAGTCCATGACTATTGCTAATATAAAAAACATTGTTTGAAATCTGTATGGCAACTGCATATTTTCAAGGTTTTGGACTGTATATCACACCCCTCTGACCGTGTGTTCCACACCGGAAATCAAAACGAGGAATCAAAAGTTATCATCTAGAAATCAGCGATATCTTTGAGATAAATATGTCAACTAATATTGGCAATATCCTTTTATTTATAACGAAAGGTTATAAAAACAATAAAGAGGTGGAATATATGCTGAGAATTTACGAACAGTACTTCATGGCGGTGGCAGAATGCGGCAGCTTCAGCGGTGCCGCAAAGCGCCTGTTCGTCTCACAGCCTGCCGTCAGCAAACAAATAACATTGTATGAGGCTGAACTTGGCTTCTCACTGTTCGACCGTTCGACCAGAAGCGTCCGTCTCACGTATCAGGGGAGACTGCTCTACAATGCTCTGAAAAATATCGTACGTGAATGGAACGAGGCACTTGAAGCGGCCAAAAAGGTGGACTTAAAAAGCAATGGCCGCCTACGTGTCGGT
This sequence comes from uncultured Mordavella sp., assembly GCA_902406105.1. Lineage (GTDB taxonomy): Bacteria > Bacillota > Clostridia > Lachnospirales > Lachnospiraceae > Massilistercora. Next base: position 22,748 of record CABPCP010000018.1, on the reverse strand, counting down.
CTTCTCTACGGCTGGAGCATCTCTCGCCTGCCAACAAACGCCTTTAAAAATTTCAAATCCCAATATCCCCATGTGGAACTCATACTTGAGAAAAACACCTATATTGCACTGTCCCAGTGTCTGTTAGATGGAAGTCTTGACATTATCATGACAATACAGGATGAAATAAGCCAATACGGACAGTTCTGCTCCTGCCCAGCATACAGGGAACCGCTTATCCTTCTGGTACGCTCCGACTATCCTATTGGTTCGCCTGATAACATTAGGGCCGAACTTCCAGACATACCACTCTATGCCATGGGGCCGCATGAATCATACTGTACAGTTGATAAGATAAACAATATATTTCCAAATTCACTCAAGCTCTTCCAACGTCCAAACTTTGAGTCCATACTCCTTGCCCTGGACCAGGGGCTTGGCGGGACACTAACAGCTCTTTCATCTGGAGCGTGCGACAATCCCGCATATAAGTATTACGAAACGGGACAGTTTATTGAAGTTGTCTGTGCCTGGCGCAAAGATGATGACAATCCACTCATCCGTCAGTTTCTCGCCGAATTTTGAAACAATGCACTAAAAATAAAACAGTGGCATCTTGATATTTTCAGATGCCACTGTTTCATTCTTTCTCTATCCTTTTTCCCAGAACTAGCTGATATATCCAGCTTTCTTCAATTCTTCCTCTGCTTTCGCCAGGTTTGCGTCCGATACCCGGATGATCGGACCTGTACATCCCATCCCGCTCTCAGCGTAGATGTTGATCTTCCAGAGGCACTTCACCGCATCATCCAGATCCATGACCTCAATGCCCGGGATTTGGGACGTCACGATCTCCTTCGGCGGCTCTTTCACATCTTCTTCTGACGCCGCCGGTTTGGAAGCTGCTTTTACAGAGTCCAGGATCTCCTGAAAACCAGCTTTCTTTGCCGCCGCAAACTCTGCTTTGGCAACCTCGAAGACCTTGCCTCTCACCAGCTGCGCCGCATACCGGATCGCGTTTGCGATCACTGGAGCGCCTGACGCTCTGGATACGATCATCACAAGCTGCTCATACCCTTCGCCGATGCCAGGGCCATATCCGTAACCAGTAGCCTCAAAACTTCCGCCGGTATTTGCGGAGGACAGCATCTTCACCAGGATATTTCCTGTCAGGGAATCCGTCACCATGATATCCGGAGATGCCTGCAGAACATCGTTTCCTCTCATGACACATCCGCCGTCGGCACGCCCAGATTCCGCGAACGCAATGTCATAACCGTTCTCCTGAAGCTGTTTTAACGCCTTTTCAGTCTGTCTTGCCCCGTCCACATTCAGAATTCCAACCGTTGGATGAGCATTCCCGCAGGCCTTTGCCGCAATAATGCCATAGACCGCGTTCTTGACCATTCCCTCGATCCGGTCTGTGCTGGATGTTCCCGTGGTATTAGCGATATACATCTCTTTTCCAAAACCAGGCGTTACACAGCGTCCTACTGTGGATACGCCGATCGGGAACGGAAAGTGCATCGTCACTGCCGCGTCGATCTCTTTGTTTTTTAACATTTCTTCCATTTTGTCGTGGCCTTCCTCATCATTTGCCACTTTGACGGTTGTTACTCCTTCCGCTTCCAGAGTTCCGATGTAGTACACATCGATCCCATCTCTGGCAGCCGCAAGAGCTCCCGCCATGGAATTTTCTTCTCCGTGCTCGCTTCCCATTCCAGTGATGGCGATCTTAGGCTTCTTTCCGAAACTTCCGGTCTCCAGCCCTTCCGCCATCTCCATGAAGGTTTCCGCGATCATTTTTTCAATCCTATCTGCCATCGTCACCACCCCTTACTCTGCCATCAGGGTAGCAGCAAAATCTTTCATAGCTTTTGCGATCAATCCCTTTACTTCATCTTCAGAAACCCCTGCGGCCGCTTCTTCTTCCGCCGCTGTATTTCCATGGATCACGAAGGAAACGCCGTCGAACAGGTTTGTCATACGTCCAAGGAACAGACTTCCCTTTCCGATGATCATAGCATTCTTGATCTTCCCTTCCTTAATGTCCTCGCAGGCAAATCCAACATATGGAACACCTGATGGAATATGGCCCTGAGTCGGAGCCCATCCGGTCAGACCATGCTCTTTTGTGAAAGCGGCCAGCTCTTTTCTGTCCAGTTCTCCGCGTTTTACAGCCAAAGCCGCGATCATTTTGTAGTTCGCGAGAGGCACATCTCCTGCTCCTGCTGGTTTGGTAATATCCGGATTCTGCATCTCCGGTGAGTATTTATCAATATCTGTGATCTTCATGCCGACTTTGTCAAGCGGATCAGCTACCAGGCTTCCGATTACGTTCTGCGGAGCAGATCCGGTTCCAACAGTGTGGCGTCCCAGCATACCAAGATCGATCTCAGGGCTGACGCCGTCATTCTCAGAAATGATGACACAGAATCCGCCCAGGCAGTCTTCCAAGATCGGAAGGCCTTTCTTGATGTGGTCTTTGCCGTTCATACCCAGTTTCGCTGTACATCCTCCAGCTGTTACCGCAACCGTCTTATATGCGCCGGATTTTACCAGAGCAGCGGCCTCGATAAGCGCGTGTGTAGGAGCCGCGCAGAATCCTCTTGCATCAGAACCGGTGGCGCTTACAAGCCCGGCCACTTCCGCCGCTGCTTTCGCAAAGTTTCCGCCGCCTCTCTGATTCATATCACCGCAGGCTTCCTCCGCACAGTCAATCACATACTCAACATCAGCCTTGTCAATTCCGGCATTGCGCACGCCATAGAGCAGAGCCAGCACGCTGGAAGCTTTGCTCATCAAGTTCTCATGCATCACATGGGCAGACAAGTTTACATCAATATCGTGAGCTGGTTTTACACAGCCTACCAGCTTATTTTCAAAATACAGAGGCTCTGCGTGGTCGTCTTTGATCAGAGCTTCGATTTCAGCGATCTCTACGCCTTCTTCGATCTTTTCTACGATATCATCAGAGATGATCGGGTTCTTTGCAAATGCATCTTTATATTTTGCGACAAATTCTTTGTCCAGCTTTACAACTTCAAACATATCGCTGGCCTGTACCAGGAACAAGAATTCTTCTTCCGGCATGATCTCGCCGTATTTGCCGTAGCGCTCCGCCCCTTCTTTTTTCTTATCATACCAGGGCGCCTCTACCTCTGCCAGCTCATCTGGATGCACATTTCCGATATAGGTCTGGTTCGGCCAATAAGCAACAACATCCTCATAAGAACGCAGGTGCTCCGGCACCTCTTTCAGATATTCGGAATCCGGGTTTACGATCCTTTCTGTCGTCTGGGTCGTTCCGTTATATAAAACCATATCAGGAGTATGTACTAATACATAGCCTGCTCCTTTAATTACACTATTCATTGGTTCTCCACCTTTCTTAAACTCATTCAATCTAGGCGGTATCTCCGCCTTTTTCCAAACAAGAAAGGGGGCATTCCCCTAGTGGGGTACACCGGGTAACGCCCCTCTTGTGCGGTCTGATTAAATCTGGTCTCTGATCGCCTGCATCTCTGATACGATGTCGTCAACGTCCAGAACCATTTCCATCATTCCAACCTGCTCATCATAAACAGCTTCGTCAAACTCTTCCTTGATCTCAGGTTCGCATACATGATATACCGTGAGTCCAAGCTGGACCCCAGTCAATGGACCTGCGAAAGTAGGATCGCCAAGGGTTACGGTCTCTGCCGCAAGACCCGCGGCTTCGCCCTCTGCCGCGCCAAGAACTACAACTAAGTTCTCCGCGCCGTACTCTTCAGCGAATTCTTTTACTCTCTTCTGGTTCTCCAGATCCATTGCGCCTGCGCTCGTTCAGACGAAACATTCCGTGGATGAAAATACAACTTCCGCGCCGGCGGTCTTTACGCACTCTGCGATAGCCGGGCCCGGGATTCCATCACGGTCTCCGATAATTATTGCTTTTTTTCCTTCTAAAATAGCCATAATTATGCTTTTCTCCTTTCTTGTAGTGTCAAACAAGTTTGAATCTATGATCGAGAAATCATCTAAGATTAGATGTATTTCTTAATCATCGCCTCAATGCTTTCCTCAGTACAGTCTTCCTTAACCAGCTCTTCTACTTTTTCACCATCTTTGTAGATCGCCATAACCGGAAGTCCAAGAACTTTCTGCGCGATCGCAAGACGACGTGCTTTGGTAGTATTCAGGGATGTAAATTTCAGCTTATCCCCATAGGTTTCAGCGAATTCATGTACCTTTGGCATCAGAGCCTGGCATGGTACGCATCCGTCTCCGTAGAAATCCACGAACACATAGCCGTCTGCTTTTAATACTTCTTCTTCAAAATTTGTCTTGTCCAGATCTAACATGGGACTCATCCTCCTTTTTATTGAATCATAATACATTGCTTCTCTGATAGCAATGGTCTCTTTCATTCTTGTACGCTTCGCCCAAGCGCAGGCGCTGCGAAAGTACCTTGCGCACAGCTGCACTCAAGAGCTGCTGCTCTGCTTTCGCAGCGCGCTCTTTCGTTCCCTCGCCGATGACTCTGACGCACAGCTGCACTCAAGAGCTGCTGCTCTGCTTTCGCAGCGCGCTCTTTCGTTCATTGGGCTGGTCGCCCAATGCCGCTTGTCAAAAGCTGACCTCCTTACGTGCAAGCACGACGGCTGCCAGCTTTCGCCAATCTTCGCTGTGCTTGTCAGGTTTTAGAAATAGTCGGACAGGCTTCTTTCTACCTGTACGGCCGCGATCGCTCCGTCTGCCGCCGCGGTCACCACCTGACGCAGGCTCTTTACACGTACGTCTCCGGCAGCGTATACGCCCGGAATATTGGTATGCATATCATCGTCTGTCTTGATGTATCCTCTCTCATCCATATCGATGATACCTTCAAACGGTTTGCTGTTTGGAATTGTTCCGATGAAACCGAATACCCCGAACATACCGTCCTCTTCGTCCGCTTCTACCGTTGTGATCTCGCCGGTCTTCACGTTTTTCACTTTCATCCACTGAAGGATATCGTCTCCGCCGACTTCTTCTACAACAGAGTCCCACATAAAGTTGAGCTTCGGATTCTTGAACGCTTTCTCCTGGATGGATTTGGCCGCTCTCAGCTCGTTTCTTCTGTGGATGATCGTAACTTTTCTCGCGAATTTCGTCAAGTACATTGCTTCTTCTACCGCGGAGTCTCCGCCGCCGACTACATATACTTCAAAGTCTTCGAAGAAGTTTGCATCGCAGGTCGCGCAGTAGGATACGCCTTTCCCAAGGAATTCTGCTTCTCCCTTACATCCGATCGGTCTTGCGTGAGCCCCTGTAGCGATGATCACGTTTTTCGCCTGATACTCTGCTTTCTCGCTCTTTAAGATTTTTACGTCTCCTTCAAGTACCACTTCCTTGATCGTGTCAGACACACGCTCAGCTCCAAATTTTTCAGCTTGAGCTGTCATTCTGGCGATCAGGGATGGGCCTGATTCGCCTTCTACGATCTGTCCCGGATAGTTCTCGATCTCGTCTGTGATCGCGATCTGTCCGCCGTCCTGTCCTTTTTCAATGATCAGAACAGAGAGACGGCTTCTGCCCGCGTACAGTCCTGCCGCTAAACCGGCAGGACCTGCACCCAGGACGATAACATCATAAATCTTGCTCATTTTCTGTCTCGTCTCCTTTTTCCCTTGAGTTACATTATTGCCAAGGCCCCTTGCTTGGGCCGTTGGAAGCATTAATCAAAAATTGTCTGTCCATCTACCTCTGTAGTAAGAGCTTCCAGCGCCTTTTCTACAATATGACGACGGAGCGCTTTTTCCTCGTCCTTATCCAACGCTGGATTTCCAAGAGGATGCGGGATCGCGATCGCCGGTACGATCCTGTTGGCTCCAACAGTCATAGAGATTGGCGTTACCGTACAAATGTGTACTACCGGAATACCAGCTCTTTCGATTTCTTTTACCATCGTTGCGCCGCAACGAGTACAGGTACCTCAGGTAGAGGTAAGGATGACAGCATCCACTCCGTCTGCCAGAAGCTTCTTAGAAAATTCTGCCGCAAACGCTTTCGCGGAAGCAACCGCTGTACCGTTTCCTGTAGTGGTGTAGAACAGATGATGTAATTCTCCGATCACACCTTCTTTCTCCATATCTCTCAATACGTCCACCGGAAGCACACGGTCAGCGTCTTCATTTGCGTATACCGGATCGTATCCGCCGTGAGCGGTCTCGTAAGTCTCTTCTGTCAGATCCATCACGCCGGCGATGTCATATTCTCCATAGTGGGAAGCGCTGGAGCTTTCGATGTGATCCGGATTTCCCTTTGGAACAATACCGCCGGAAGTCACCAGAGCGATCTTGGCATGAGCCAGATCCTTGACTGCCGGATTCGGAGCCACTCTGTCAAAATCAGGCATTGGATATTCTGTGGTAAACGGCTTGTCTGCCAGTTTCGCCAGAAGCATCTGTACCGCACGTTTGGAACCTCTTTCCTTCTCAAAGAAGTTGACACGGATCCCGTTTGGAATATAGCCCTCTTCACAGGAAGCGCCGATCGGCTCTCCTCTTCCTACTTTCACAGCCAGAGGCGCCAGCTTCTTTACCGCGTCTCTCATGCCGGCCGCGCTGTTCTTTGTAGATACGATATATACCTTATCTTTGAACATATCCGCGCCCGGATTCTCTACATACATTCCGGTCACTGCCGGGATACCCAGTTCTTCCTGTACGGCAGCCGCGATGGTTCCGCAGGCAACACCGTAACGTCCGGCATTGAAAGCAGGTCCTGCTACAAACACGTCAGGGTTCTGCTCTTTTACCATCTTTAAGATCTCCGCCTTAGCGGTATCCAGATTTTCATTGAAATAAGAGTCTCCGCAGATGATCGTAGCGATGATCTCCGCGTCATCTTTAAAATTCTGTGTCAGCGCCATACCCGGTCCTACTACCTCGCCTACGCGAAGCTCTACCGGATAATCTGCTTTTTCTTCTCCACCAATCTGTGCGAAAAACTGATTGATGTAATGAACTACTTTTAATTTAGCCATTTGCTTATCCTCCCTTCCTATCTTGCGCTCAGCTTATTGAAACCGGTTTCGTTGGTCGCTCCTGTCAGCACCTGAAGCTCTACTTCCAAAGATCCGTCCTCGCGGAGCGTCTCTTCGCTGGCGCCAGCGATCTTGTTCACATAGTCCAGAGTTCCAATTACTTTGTCAAGTTTCGGCAGGATGATCACCTGGTTTGCGTTGCCGCCGGTTACAACCGCGTCCGCAGCCGCGTCCGCATCTGCCAGAGACTGAGATTTTCCATCTCTTCCGGCATACTCATCGGTAATGATAACAGTTTTCACGCCTTCCGCCTCGATCTTCTTACAGTTCATGATCAGGTCAGTATCCGGATTTCCGAAACCTTCCTGAGAAACGATCACGCCGTCCAGATCCAGCATCTTGCACAGCTTTGCGGTCCAGTCGGAAGAACGCTGTTTGTCTGCCAGATATACGTTCTCATTTGTAATGATCTGACATACAAAGTTGATCGTCTTTCCGTGTTCTTCGAACAGGTCGTGCACAACCGGATTGTTCAGATGTACATAAGTTGGGTTCTTATCGCAGGCGGAAACACAGTTTCCGGAAACGATCGCGCCATCCATGATCTCTGTTGGGCTAAGAATCGTTGGAACGATCTTCTTCGCGTCCACACCGTATACATAAGTGTCATGCAGAAGTCCCTGGCTCTGGAGCATCTGTACGTAAGCTACTCTCGGAAGATCTGGATATTTCTCAAAACCTTCTTTGATCGTGCAGGTCTCATATACCTTTGTCTCGTCCGGGGTAAGATCTCTTGCCAGCTCCCCGATATAAGTAGCTACACGGAATCCCGCGAATCTTACAGCCTTCTCATAATCATGCTGTTTGATATCCTCTACCGGCTCACATACCATAACCAGATTCAGAGTCTTGGAGAACGGCGTATAGTCTGCTCCAGGACCTGTCATATCGATGATTCCTTCCTGGAATCCAACGATCTTTCCAGCTGTCACAACAGCCATTCCTTTCAGCGCGTAGGTTTTGCCCTCTCCTACAGTATCTACCTTCGCGATCACGCCTGGGAAGATTCCCCCTCTTCCCTCAACCTTTACACGTGGTTCAATGACATCTTTTACTGGAGTGATCCTTACGGACTCTCCTGGCTTCGCAATATCAAATGATACGCTCTTGATCTTTTCATCCTCAAGAGCAACGGCTTTTACAGCCTCTTCAGATACATAAAGGATTCCGTCTTCGATCTTAGATTCTGACGCAAATTGAATATCCTTGATGTAAATGTGTCCCATTTCTAATCTCACTTTTGGTTCCCTCCTTCAAAAAAATTGATATTATTGTTTAAGCATCTCGCTTCTACAACCAGTTTTATCAGGCATCTGCCGATGCGATCCCACTTTCCAGCAAAGTCCAGTCGATCAATTGAAAATCTTTCCGCACCTTTTCTCCATACCGATCCGATTTAAACTCGAATTTTCCGCAGGCTGCGACCGCATTCTCAATGATCTCCAAAGACCTTAAGTCAACCGCCCCCTTTTCTTCTGATATCATTACAGATTTATATGGTGTTTCATTAGGCTTTACACTTCCTGAAAGAGGATGTGATAAAAGCAAATGACCTTCATGGACTCTATCCCGGACTTCCTTTAAAAGTCCCTCATAGGAAGCTTCACAGTAGACAATCTTGTGGGTGTCTCCAAGTTTTTCAAGGACCAGCGGATTGTTTGTCAAGATCAGATATTCTTCTTTCTTCATTTCTCTTCCGCCTCTTTCTTTCGCTTGTCTTCTTTATAGTAAGAAAAAAGGACGATTTAAACACGTCATGTGTGTAAGTCGTCCTTTTCTGTCTTTTGCCCTGATAATATCATGTTTAGTTAAAAGTCTTATCATACAGCACAAGATTCAGAATGCGGTCCATTCTCCAATCCTTTTGCCTGAAAGTTTCGCCTTCCCGTTCTTACATAACAGGACAGGTTTGCCTCTTCGGCGGCTGCGCTCAGATCAGCTCTCTCTTGAAGAATATCGTCCCACGATTTAATTTTTATAGACAGATTAAATAAGTTTCTCTTTTCTTCTATAATAATAACTGATTGTTAAATGATTTGCAACCGCTTAATCAAATTAAACTGAATTTATGATTTCTGCACAATTTTTATTTTTAGTTTTGTGCAGTTTTACTACTTGTTCTAAACATTGATTTCCGCTTTTACACCCAGGATTTCTTTGTTCTTCTCTAGCAGCGGGTTCACCACATTATTCAGATATGCCTCCACCTGTACCGCTGATCTCCCAGTGTATTTTGCCGGATCCATGGTTGCCTTCAGCGTCTCTTCCGACAGGTTAAACGCCGGATCCTGGGCGATCAGTTCCAGAAGATTATTGTCTAATCCTTTTTCTTTGACATTTCTGCCCGCCTCCATGGAAAGCTCCCGAATGCGTTCATGAAGTTCCTGCCGGTCTCCGCCAGCCTTTACCGCGTCCATCATGATATTCTCCGTTGCCATAAAGGGCAGTTCCGCCATCAGGTGTTTCTCGATCACCTTCGGGTATACCACCAGCCCGTCCACCACATTCAGGCACAGATCCAGGATTCCATCGACAGCAAGAAATCCTTCCGGCACGCTTAACCGTTTATTAGCCGAATCGTCCAAGGTCCGCTCAAACCACTGGGTCGCCGACGTGATCGCGGGATTCAGCGCATCGATCATCACATAACGGGAAAGGGAGGCGATCCGCTCACTGCGCATCGGGTTCCTTTTATAGGCCATGGCGGAAGATCCGATCTGGGTCTTCTCAAATGGTTCCTCTACTTCTTTTAAATGCTGCAGAAGCCGGATATCATTGGACATCTTATGGGCGCTGGAGGCAATCCCAGCAAGCACGTTCAGCACTCTAGTGTCTACCTTTCTGGAATAGGTCTGGCCAGACACAGGGTAACAAGCCTCGAATCCCATCTTCTCCGCGATCATGGGATCGATCTTGTCGATCGTCTCCTGGTCTCCCTCAAACAGTTCCAGGAAACTGGCCTGGGTTCCAGTGGTCCCCTTTGAGCCAAGGAGCTTCAGACTGCCTTTTACATAATCCAGATCTTCAAGGTCCATCAGGAATTCCTGCAGCCACAGGGTCGCCCGCTTCCCTACTGTAGTAGGCTGAGCCGGCTGAAAATGGGTAAACGCCAAGGTTGGCTGATCTTTATAAGCATCCGCGAACTTTGCCAGTTCAGCGATCACATTGACCAGTTTCCTGCGCACCAGTTCCAATGCTTCTGACATCAGGATAATGTCTGTATTGTCTCCCACATAGCAGGAAGTGGCTCCAAGATGGATGATGCCTTTGGCTTTCGGGCACTGCTGTCCATAAGCGTAAACGTGGGACATAACATCGTGGCGCACCAGTTTCTCCCTCTCTTTGGCCACATCATAATTAATATCATCCGCATGTTCCTTTAATTCCGCGATCTGCTCTTCCGTGATCGGCAGTCCTAGTTCCTTTTCCGTCTCCGCCAGAGCGATCCACAGCCTTCTCCAGGTGCGGAACTTCTTATCCGGAGAGAAAATGTACTGCATCTCTTTGCTTGCGTACCGCTCGGAAAGAGGACTTTGATATCTGTCATTGCTCATCTTTGTTTCTCCTTTTTCTCACAACCATACCATAGTATTGGGGGCAAAAAAGCTTTTTGCCCCCTTGTATCTTTCATTCTATCAGATATTTTTCATTTCCGCTACCCATTTGTAAAACGGGAAAGGAATTGTCTGGTTCTCTCTTCTCTTGGATGTTCCAGTACCTCTTCCGGTGTTCCCTGTTCCATGATCCGCCCTTCATCCATGAAAAGCACCTGGCTGGAAACATCCCTGGCAAACGCCATCTCATGAGTAACTATGATCATGGTAGTCTCCTGATCCGCCAAACTTCGGATTACTTTCAGCACTTCTCCTGTCAACTCCGGATCAAGCGCAGAGGTAGGCTCGTCAAAGCACAGGATATCCGGTTTCAGCGCAAGAGCGCGGGCGATCGCCACTCGCTGGCACTGGCCTCCCGACAGCTGATGGGGATAATTATCCATCCGGTCCTGCAGACCCATTTTGGCAAGGAGCTCTTTTGCCTCTTCCCTGATCTGCTCATGGATCTCTTTCTTATGCTCTTTATATCCCGGCTGTTCTTTAGCCAAAAGTTCCTTGGCCAGCATTACATTTCCCAAAGCCGTATACTGCGGGAACAGATTGAAAGACTGGAATACCAGCCCAAAATGAAGCCGTTTCTTACGTACCGCTTCCTCCTGTGTAGTCACAGGATCTGCCGCGTCAAACAAAGTCTCCCTGTTCACCCGGATCACGCCGCCATCCGGTCGTTCCAGGAAATTCAGACAGCGCAGGAGAGTGGTCTTTCCGCTTCCGGAAGATCCGATGATGGACAGCACCTGTCCTTTCTCCAGAGAAAAGCTGATATCCTCCAGCACCTTTGTCCGGTCAAAACTTTTATTCAAATGCTCTACTTCCAATATTGCCATCAATTCCACCTCCTATCTGAAATAATCCAGTTTCTTCTCCAGTCGTCCCAGGAGCACCGTAAGGATCCCATTGAAGACAAGATAATAAACAGCGGTGAAAAACAATGGCCAGATCACGCCCGCGATTCCCTGGGAACCTTTCAGGAATGACTGTCCCGCCCAGATGATCTCCTGCAGGGCGATGATCCTGGCAAGTGAAGTGTCTTTGACCAGTGTAATGATCTCATTGGACATTGGAGGCACGATCCGCTTGATCATCTGCAGCAGCGTAACCTTAAAGAAGATCTGGCTTTTGGTCATGCCAAGCACCAGACCGGCTTCCTCCTGTCCGTGGGGCACTCCTTGGATACCGCCTCGGTAAATCTCTGAAAAATAGCAGGAATAATTAAAAATAAAGGCAACTGATGCCGCCATAAACCGGCCTGTCTCTCCTCCTCCCCAGATTGGATTGTTAAGCACCAGTCCAGGAAAGAAATAGATAATCAGCAATTGGATCATCAGAGGAGTCCCTCTGATGATCCATACAATAATCCTTGTGAGATATCGCAGCGGCCGGAAACGCGACATAGATCCAAATGAAATTACCAGTCCAAGCGGAATCGCTCCCAGAAGAGTTACAAAAAACAATTTCAGCGTCTGAACGAATCCTACATTCAGAGACTGGATCACGATTGGAAATTGTTCTAATATCTGTTCCATGTTACAGCTCCATCTTCTTTGTATCTTTTTCTAAAATAGCAGCCTTGATTTACTGCTCAACCAGGGCCGCCTGTACGCCGTAGGTCTCCGCGCACTCCTGCATGGTCCCGTCTTCGTAGCATTGAGCGAAAAAGCTATTCAGTTCTTCCGCCAGATCCGAACCCTTACGGAATCCAACGCCATACTCTTCCGTGTTCAGGCTTACCGTATAGGTCAGGTCCGCGTAGCTGGTTCCCTCTCCGATCATGGCTGCTGCCATCAAAGAATCGATCACAGCCGCGTCAGAAGTCCCCGCCGCAACTTCCATCAGAGCATCCGCCTGGGCGGTCACCGCTGTGTAATTAAGGCCGCGGGCGCTTACTTCCGCTTCTCCCGCGCTTCCCGCCTCAACAGCAAAGTTCAAGTCCGCGAGACTTTCTTCGTCCTGGTACTGATCTGCCACATCATTAGGAACCACTACGACTTGCGCGTTGTTGAGATAAGCGTCTGTACATTCCATGGCGCTGGTCACTTCATCGGTCAGGGTCATACCATTCCAAACACAGTCAATGGTCTGTCCTTCCAATTCCAGGATCTTATTGTCCCAGTCAATCTCCACAAATTCCACGTCTACGCCCAGACTATCCGCGAAGGCCTTCGCCATATCCGCGTCAAACCCGATCCAATCTCCATTTTCATCTTGATAATCCATAGGCTCAAAATTCGTGATCCCTACTACAAGGGTTCCTTTATCCTGTACGTAAGCTTTGTCGCTGCCGTCAGAGGAGCTGTCTCCCCCGCTCTCGCCAGAATCTCCGGAGCCGCAGCCGGCAAGCATGCCAACCATCATAACAGCCGTAAGCAGTAACGCAAGCGTCTTTTTCATAATCGTTTCCTCCTTGATCTCCTTCATACTTCACGATCTATGTACTGCATTGTTGTAGCAATTCATCAATTGATTACTTTACCATGCTAAATCGCTCTGTTATCGTATCACATCCCCTGATCCTTGTCAATCCTGCGATACTCTTTTTTCCAGATTTCAAGCTGTTCACCCGGGATTTCAGGATCCGTATCCCTATGGATCCTGCGAAGCTCTTCTTTCAGTTTCTTATCTACACTAAGATAAACTGGATTCCCGGAAAGCAGCTTCATGTATTCCTCCTGGGGGTACGCTTTGGAATAACTATAGAGATAGGCCTTTATCATATCCCGATCTTCACAGAGGCTGCATGCCTCCCGGTACGCGCTGGCCGCCTCCTCATAAAGGAACAGACGTCCATAAGCTGTCCCCAGACTCGCGTATACCCTGCCGTAGAAAAGCTTATCTACAGACTCATCCCGCTTTTCTCCCACAATAGACTGGTAGATCAGCACGGCAGCGGAATATTCTCCCCGCTCCAGAAGACTGTCCGCTTTATATTTCAGTTTTTCCACATCTTTCTGGCTGTGCAGCCGCTCCAGGATCCCCTGGACTTTATTGATCTCTGACGCGGCGTAGATCACAGACTCCTGAAGGATCGTAAGGATAAACTCTTCTTCCGAGCAATCCTTGGCCAGTTCATCCTGAAGCTTCTCCGCAAGGAGAGGCATCTCAAGCTCTGTCCTGATCCATTCACACAACTGCCGGTTCATGATCGTTTGGTCGATCAGATATAGATTGTTGCAGATATAATAGCATAATTCTTCAATCGTATAGACCCGGATGTGGAGTCTTGTGATCTCATAGGGCTGCACGGCCCGTTTGTTATGACATAGAATTAAACTGCCCATGGATTCCTCCTAAGTGTATGGTTTTCTCCGTCTGAAAACCAGACGAAGGGAAAAATTCTCCAAATCCAATATCCCTAAATGTCATGCGGCAGGTCCTCTCATCCAGGAATAAAAGCTCGATCCGAAGCCGCAAAGAGTAATCCTTCCGTTCCGGCAGCCCTTCCAGGGAGACGGTTTCCACTTTCAGTTCATCCCCTGCCAGCGTCTCCACATGGATCTCAATATCCGACGCGTCTTCCAGGATCACTTCCCATTGTCCATCCGCTTCATACCAGTGGGTGCCCCATGCGACCACCGGATACCATCCTTCTTTTCCTCCCACCCGCATCCGCAGAGTGATCTGCTCTGTCATCTTCGTCTCATCCAGATACACCGGGCCATCATCGTATTCCAGACATCTGCGCATCGATGTATAACAGGCTCCCCGGCTGTATAAGTTATCTCCCACGAAAGCACGTCTTCCGTTACAGAGCACCTTTAAAGAGGCCGGATACCAGTTGTTCTCAAATCCTTCCCCCGTCAGATAGACTGAAGAAACCACCTTTTTATCAAACACATTCTGGATAAAGGATTTAAAGCTCTCATCCGCGTCTTTGGCTTTCTCCGCGTTCAAAACCGGATAGATCGCCTCCAGCTCCTTCATATGGGCGCTGGCCACCTCATCCACCGTGACAAACAATTCTCCCCCTTTGGCTCCCACTGTATTCAGCCTGCGCAGCATATACGCGTTGATCCTTTGGCCGTCACAGAAAAACAGGGCAGACTCATACTGCCACAGCTCTTTTGGCTGGTAAAACATATACTGGCAGAAGCTTTCTTTGTAATCCTGTACACAGATTCGCTCTTTCGGGATTCCAAGATGATTTCCGATGCCTTTGAGCAGTTTCGACATATCTACATTGGTCTCCGGGACGGAAAAAGTAAGATATTTGATCTCATCAAATGATTCCAGAGTAAGCTGGATAAATTTGGCCAACAGCCAAACCCCGTCATACACTTTTCCTCCAACCCTAGCCTTTTCCCGTTTCACTGCCTTTTGATACAGATCAGTGACCGTACAGTCGCCGCCGGCGATCGCCAGCCTTTTCGCTTCTCTTCCGTAGACCCACCGGTCCTTGAAGTATCCCAGCACAAGCGGAAGCTGACTGACGCCCGCGGCCAGTTCCAATGTCTGCGGCTCATCTTTCGCCGTATCATAATAACTGATCTGGCAGGTTTTCTCATTTAAATCATATCCAAGGATACCGCCCTTTTTCATATACTTACTCCCCTTTTTGATTAATACCTCTTGAAGATCTGCCGCGCCGCCTTCTCTTCTTCTTTAAATCCGATCATTGCCCGCTTCTTCCGGGCCGGCGGCATCTTGATCATTGCGTTGAGTTTACTGTATTTACCGCTCTTTTTCCGGGCTGGCGGCCCTATTTTCTTTGTCTTTGTCGTGTATGTCTTTCTCCCCTGCTTCTCCTGGAAATAATAACTGAGCACCTCGTCTCTATATAAAATAAACTGCTTTACATACAGATTGTCATACACTGGTACCAGCATTTCCTCATGAAATCCCAGCTCTTCCCGCTCTCCGCTGCGGATCTTGTAAAACAAGGCAACCCGGCTTCCCGGCCTGGCCTGATAAGAAAGCATCACCTTATCATAGAGCTGTACTTCCCGCAGCCAGCCTTCCGGATACTTTAAGTATTCTGGGAAGATCAATTGTTTTTCACACATCTCCCGCAGTGTCTGATGGAGGACATTCTCAATCTCAGCCGGATAATCCTGGGCAGAATAATATTTCAGCAGGGCTGCCTTGCAGATATCCGGCAAATCTTCTTTCTTCTCACATTCATTGGCTATGATCTCAAAGATGCAGGAATCTACCGTCCTGCCGCATACCACATATTCTTTTGCGGCAAACGCAAGATACGCCTGCCTCACACGGAAGTACACATTATTCGACAGATAATAGTCTTCAAAGATCTTCTCCTCTTCAAACATATCCTCTGTAAAGACCATCTGGGTAATGATCCGTTCTCCCAGCTTATGGGAGGCGATCCCGTATTCCCGCAGCGCTTTCCACAGCCGCTTCATATCCGCCGTGGCGCCGCAGTAACAGTCCGACAGATACATCAGCGTCGTCTTATCATACTGACCTCTGCGGAACAGTTCAATACACAGGTACGTGAGAAATTCGTCCTCCTGGTAATTTTCTTCCCGGATCCTTCTGCTGCACAGCCGTAAGACTTCCCGCTCATCGAAGACATTTAAACCCTTTAGCTGAATATTCTCAAAAGTTACTTCTTCTCTGGGATCCGCTTCCTTCCATTTGCCCACTGCCGCCCCGTATTTCCTGCACACTTCCACGAAATGCGGCTCATAGAAGAGCCGTTTTGTCTCATAGGGGATCGAATCCGTATAATATCTTCCCTCCTGGGATTCCCAGATGATCCGAGATTCTTTATCATAAAGGAAGACGATAGTCTGCCCCTCTTCCGCGTTATAAGGCACTCTTTGCTTGACTGTTCCATCTTTTTCGATCACCAGGACGCAGTTCATGCCCGGTACTTTAGTCGTGATCGCATAGGCAAAACAGATGTCCCTCATAGCCTCCATCCGTTCCGCGTCCATATCCTCTTCCTTGCAGAACCATTTGTACAATGTCCGCAGATGTTCTGTGATATGGCGTTTCAAAAGCTGCTCCCAGGTGAAACTGACCATCTGTTCCCGATACGCAAGATACAGGTCCTCGCCTCCAACTTCATAAGTCAAAAGATTGGCGTAAAGGAAAGCTTCCTTCTTATAATCCAGAGAATTCCCATGGGAAAAATACAGGAAAATAGCCTTGGGAAGCGGCCCTTTCTGTTTCTCCGTATCTAGGGTGATCATGTAATATTCGTATAATTCCGCAATCTTGAGTTCCTCTTCCACCGCCCGCTGATACCATTCAAAATACCGCTTTTCCGTTTTATTCCCTTTGATCAGCAGCGTACAGATCGTATTGAGGATCATGGTCTCATTGTACATCTTATAAAGCCGCTCCAGAATCCGGAACAAGGGTTCGCTGTAGTGCTTCTGCTGACTGGCAAAATTGGCGATATAAAGAGCCAATTCTTTGGTCATCAGCCGGTATTTCGTGGCGAAATTCAGCACCTGTATCTCAAATTTCCCAAGTTTTTTAAGCAGAGTAGGCTTTTCTTGATAACAGAGATAAGATTCCAGATAAAACAGAACCTGGCAGGTTCCAAACTCAAACTGCTGTTCCAGCACTTCCAGCCTTTTATAAGGATTGCGATAATGAGAATCCAGTTCCAGGATCATCCGCAAAAGCTCCCAGGAATCCTGGCGGCGCATGTAAGCTTTGCCGATCTCGTCCAGCACCCGCTCCGTATAACTTGACACTCCGCGGACCAGTGCTGTCAGATAGAGATAATAGCAGTTGGTCAGCGGATCTTTTCCGATGGCAAACCGGTTATAATTATAATTCTCCAGAATCCATTTCGCTTCTTCTTTCTTCTCTCCCACCAGGTAGATATTTGCCAAAAGAAGCTGATACATCTCATTTTGGGGATCCATCCTGCGAAGTTCTGTCGCCTTTTCGATGGCGCTTTCCACCCAGGAGGACCGTTCGATCCTTCCCGCCGTATATCCCACATATTCCTTGAGGATCTGGGCCATCAAAAGCTCCGGCACGTGATGGTCCTCATGATATTCCTGGTTTTCCATCACTTCCACCTCATAGACCAGCGTCTCATAGGGCGTGACAAAACGGACCGCCCCATAATTACGGCCGCCGTGCAGGTATTCCGGACGGATCAGGTACTCCATCTCATATCCGTTGCCCACAAAATCCTCCGTACTGATCTCTGTCCGGGTCACCTTCAGGAAATCCCCCTCTGTTACGATCCGGATGGGCATATATCCCCAGGTATTCTTCATCAGGGAGATTACTCCCTTGGTCGATTCGTGCACATCCTCGTAGAGCATCCCCTCTCCAGGAAGAGTCAGGAAAATACATTCCTTCTGCTTGATCCCTACCAGGAATTCTTCCAGCGCCTGATCTCCCAGGGACCATTTCCGCATATTGTCATACAAGTAGAAAATACGCTCGTTTTCATATTTTAAAATCTCATAGAATTCTGTGGACCGGAAGAGTCTTCCCGCCTCCGAGAAATCTTTGATCGCCAGTTTCCGAAAATCATCGGTGCTCTGTACCTTTCCATAGGTGGTCATCACGTATGGACGTTCGATGATGGCTGTAAACGCCAGTTCAAACTCCCCGCCGGTACATACTACGGTAAACGTCCCCTTCTCCACATGTCCGGGACGAAGGCCTGTTCCGTCATAGGTAAATTCCAGCCGTATCTGCCGTCCCTCAAAGCCCTGTTCTCTAAAATGGACACGAAAAGAAGACGGGTATACTAGTCCCCGTATCACACTGTCATTATTACTTTTTATCCCCAAACTGCCCCTGTATACTTCCCCTTCTCCGATTATCAGGACCAGATTCGTTTCCTCAAACACAACTTCCGGCTTTTCCTGCCTGAAATCGCCTTTGGAAAATTTCTGAATCTTATTTTTCAAGTCTGACACCTGCTTCTTTCGTTGCTTTTTCAAAAAAACATATTATAATGAATTATAGCATTGAATGAACGGTCATGGCAATGCCGGAAGTACAAAATCTTCGAAATACATGATAAAGGAGACTTGTTTATGGGTAAAAAACCGGAATTTCATGGAAGCGACCTGGAAAAAATCGAAGAATACTATCACATTCCCAAGGAAGAGATCGTCTGTTTCAGCGCGAACGTCAATCCTCTTGGACTTTCTGACACAGTACGCCAGAAACTGGTCCGCAATCTGGATATCATATGCCGGTACCCGGACCGGGCTTACAAAAGTCTCCGTCAGACTATCGGCGCGTACTGCGGCGCCGACCCGGCCCATATCGTGGTCGGAAACGGCTCTACAGAACTGATTTCTCTTCTGATCTCCCAGCGGGCGCCAAGAAAGGCTCTGGTCCTTGGCCCCACTTATTCAGAATACGCAAGAGAACTTTCCTTAGTAGGCGGTTCTATGGAATACTATCATCTTCGGGAGGAAGATGATTTCATCCTGGACATTGACGACTTTCTCTCCCACATAGATACGGATGTCGATATGGTGATCTTATGCAATCCCAATAACCCCACCTCCTCCGCTATCCCCTGCCGGGATATGGAGCGGATCATCTGTGAATGTGAGAAGAAGGACGTATTCGTCATGATCGATGAGACTTATGTGGAGTTCGCTCCATCCGTCTCCCAGATCAGCGCCGTATCTCTGGTTCCCAAATATGATCACTTTATGGTCATCCGAGGCGTCTCCAAGTTCTTTGCCGCTCCGGGGCTTAGATTCGGTTATGGGATCACCAGCAACGAACGATTCCTCACAGCCCTTTTGACCCATCAGAATCCTTGGAGTTTGAACAGCATCGGCGCTTTTGCCGGCGAAGAAATGTTAAAAGACCAGACGTATATCCAGAAGACCCGGGCCCTGATCGCCAGCCAGCGGGAAGAAATGCTCCGCCGGCTGGCCGGCTCCGAAACCTATAAGACCTATCCCGCCTACGGCAACTTTATCCTGGCCCGGATCATGAAAGAAGGGGTAACCTCCTTCGATGTATTTGAAAAAGCCATCTACCAGAAGCTAATGATCCGAGACTGTTCCTCCTTCGCAGAATTAGAAGGCGAATACATCCGGTTCTGCATCATGCTGCCGGAAGACAACGCACGCCTGATGGACTGCCTGCTGGATGTGTAGGGCCATTTGGGTACACCGCAAAACGCAATTGGGGACGTAGTCTTTTTAAACTTTACTACGTCCCCTGTTATTATTTTAACATTTTCTCTTCTCCCGCATCCTCTACTTTTTCAAGATCAATGCCACAAATGTTAAATCCTCTGTTCCATTATTCTTCATTCCATGCCCATCTCCGTCTTTGCAGAAGAACACGTCTCCCGGTTCCGCAGGAATCGCCTTTCCATTATCGTCATACATTCCTTTTCCGGACAAGATATAATACGTCTCCGTCTCCCCGTGATGCTCGTGATGCCCAAGCTCGCACCCCGGACATAATGTTACCTTGCTGAACATCTTACAATGCTCTCCCAGTTCTTCCGGAGAAAGCAGCCCTTCTTTCATAATAAAACCAGCGCCGCCATTGACACGTTCCACCTTCACAATCTCACGTTCTCCAGCTTTTGTCATAAAAATACCTCCTGTTCCTTACTCCTTTGCAGCAATTAAAATCCATCCATCGGTGGAAGATTTTCTATAAAAAACAATACATCCGCCAGCCAAAACTGTCAACCGGGTACAGGGCAAATTGCGTTTGGGTACACCGTAAAATGCAATTTGGGACGTAGTACTTTTAAACTTTACTACGTCCCCGGTTAATTAATTCACAATTTTATAATACTCTTTTGCTGTTACAGCGAACACGATTACATAAAACACTGCGAACACTGCTCCTGTCACTACTGTGCACACGGCGAATAATGGTACGTTTACCAAGTTCAGTGTGGCCAGCAGCTTTGTGATGACTTTGAACGCCACGGCAATATGAATGAATGCCGCGATCAGGGGCAGGAAGAAGACGGTAAGCACTTGGCTTCTGATGGAACGGCGCACCTCTCGTTTGCTCATTCCCACTTTCTGCATGATCTGATAGCGCTCTCGGTCGTCATATCCTTCTGAGATCTGCTTGTAATAAATGATCAGTACGGTTGCCATCAAGAACATGATCCCCAGATAAAGCCCGATAAAAAGGATTCCGCCGTACAGCAGGTAGAAACTTTCTTTGCTCAGTTCTCTGCTCTCGCATAGAGCGCCGGGAAACTGGGCGTTCATGATCTCTTCCTGCAGCTGCTGTGACATATCGGCCTTCTCCTTGTCAGAGCCTATCATATCAAACCCTGTCACATATTCTATCTTGGTGGCGTCTTCCAGGTATTCCTTCTGCATACCGCTGTGTTCCCTTACATAAGCCATCACTTCCTGTATTTCCTGAGTGTCCCTGACAATGAGGTAAATGCCGTGTACCGTCCGGGTCTGGTTCTTTGGCTCGATCTTCAGTTCTTCCGGCTCGCCTTTTACCTGATAGGTCTTATCCGCGATCTCCAGAGTTTCCTCCCCGTAGGTTCCTTCCGGGTCGTAAGCCAGCACTTCATCCTCCTCAAGGGTTGCATCCTCTCCCTCCATCTGATTATAGTCTTCCAGCGGAATCAGATAAACCTCATATATCGAAGATACTGCCAGTCCATAATCCTGGTCAGAAGCCAGATCAAACTGCTTTCCTTTCCGTACAGCCGCCGCGCTTCCCTCGTGATACGCCAGTATATTGGTCCGTTCCACTCCATATTCATCCGCCACGCTTCCGATCAATTCCTGAAGCTTTTCCTCCTGTCCGCCCGATTCCGGCGCTATCGTCACAGAGAATTCCCTGGAAAAACGGGCGCTCAGCACATCTTCCATTCCCACATACAGGGAAACCGTGCTGGAGATAATGACCAGTACCATTGTGCTCAGGATACAGATATTGGCAAGTCCCACTCCGTTTTGCTTCATCCGGTAGATCATCCCGGAGATGGAGGTGAAATGATTCGGCTTATAGTAGAAATTCTTTCTCCTGCGCAGCGCTTTCAAAAGAGCGATGCTTCCTGCCACAAATAGAGAATAGGTCCCCAGGATCACGCAGACCACCGCCACAAAAAACAGCTGCAGCGCAGCCAGCGGCGCCTCAGTTGTCAGCGCGATATAATATCCAATCCCGAT
This sequence comes from uncultured Mordavella sp., assembly GCA_902406105.1. Lineage (GTDB taxonomy): Bacteria > Bacillota > Clostridia > Lachnospirales > Lachnospiraceae > Massilistercora. The sequence goes on along the minus strand of CABPCP010000018.1, from coordinate 1,005 downwards.
CATGACCAAGCCAAAAATCGTAAGAAGCCACCGAGTCTTAGGCTCTTTCTCTCCCTGACTGCCGCCGCTTAACAGCTCAACCGGTTTGGCATGTCGGATCTGCAGAAGATTGTAGGCCAGCGTCATTGCGAAAATGATCAGGAACAGTCCCACAGCCGCCATCAGCGCAGGGACAGACACCTCGAAAGACATTCTCACATCATAATGCACGATCTTCAGCAGGATCAGATACATCAGCCGGCTGAACACCAGGCCAAAGACCAGGCCGGCCCCGATACTGACTGTTCCTGTCAGAAGCGTCTCTACACACAGCATTTTCGCAATATGCCGTTTCCCCATTCCAAGAATGTTATAAACTCCAAGCTCCTTTTTTCTGCGTTTGATCAGGAAGCTGTTTGTATAAAACAAGAAGATCACCGCAAACACTACCATAATATTAGAAGCAATGCCAAGACAGCTTTGAAGCGCGCTGTCATCAGGAATACTGCCGCTTCTCCCCAAAGCATTTATAATATAATACATCATGACTGTCAGAGCGGCCGTCAGGATATAAGGCAGGTAAGTCTTGCGGTTATTCTTCAGATTGGTCAGCGCCAGTCTGGTATAGATCGAACTATTCACCGCTCTCACCTCCTGTTGTCAGCACCGTCAGCGTATCCGAAATCTTCTGATACATCTGCTCATTGGTGAGGTTCCCCCGATACAGCTGATGGAAGACAATGCCGTCTTTGATAAAAAGAATCCTCTTTGCGCTGCTGGCCGCCTTGATGCTGTGGGTCACCATCAGAATCGTCTGCCCATCCTGGTTGATCGCGGCAAACAACTGCAAAAGCTCATCCGCCGCCCTGGAGTCCAAAGCCCCGGTTGGCTCATCTGCCAGGATCAGCTGGGGCTTGGTGATCAGCGCTCTGGCAATGGCCGCCCGCTGTTTCTGTCCCCCAGACACCTCGTAGGGATATTTCTCCAGAATATTTTCAATCCCAAGCCTTTGGGCGATGGGTTTTA
>CABPCP010000017.1 GCA_902406105.1 uncultured Mordavella sp. | reverse complement strand
GAAACCATGAAGTTACAACTGCAACTCCATGGCCCATATGCCTTGTAATTCTAACTGCAACAACCTATGTTGCAATTAATTTTTCAATTAACCTGAATAAAAGCTTCGGCAACCTGGGAGAAAATCTGGCCCTTTTTCCAGACAAGAACGGTTCCGGCCTCTAATCTTGGGCTGAAAGGAATAAAGCGCAGGCCGGCATAAGCGCAGTTCATCTGTATGGTAATGATACTGCCCAATCCGCATCTGGCAAGTTCAGTCAGATTATAGAGGAGATTTCCGGCGGCAATACTTTTGATTTGGTCCGCGTAATCTCCAAACCAGTTTAACACCTCATTTTTGACACTTTCCCGCTGCGTCATGATAACCGGAAAGCGGACCAGGTCTTCCGGGGTTACTTCTGTTTTGCCGGCGAGAACCGAGTCTTCACGCACAAGAACTCCCCAGCTTTCTTTAAATGGCGTACGGGCAAAGTGATATTTTGAAATGTCCACCGGTTCCCCCAGAAGTCCGATATCTAAAAGGCCCCGGTCAAGCCGTTCTTTGATATTGTCCGCGTTTCCGCTGTATAACTCAAACTGAACCTGCGGATATTTTTCGTGAAAAGAGGAAATCAGTTCCGCAAGAAATTGGGAAGTTTTGAATTCACCGCTTCCGATCATGATCGTGCCTGCCAGTATCTCGCTGTCTTTACGCCGGATATCTTCTATGGTCTTCTCAGATAAAGCGACAAGCTCTTCGGCGCGGCGGCGGAGAAGGATTCCCTCTTCTGTCAGTACAATCCGGTGCTTGCTTCGCTGAAATAATTTTACGCCCAGTTCTTCCTCAAGCTGGATCAATTGTCTGGAAAGGGTAGGCTGCGTGATGTGAAGAAGTTCGGCGGCATGGGTGATATTCTCTTCCCTGGCTACCATTAAAAAATATTTTAGTACACGAAATTCCATATGACAGATACCTCCCTGCTGATCCTGTGATTCCAGTTTAGCATACGGAGCGGACGGGAACAAGCTTTGGACTGGCAAGCGATTTTCCTCATAATAAAAAATAGGGAAAAAACCTGTGAAAAAGGCCATGGAAAAGTTTCTTAAAAATCATAAAAATAAAGATTGCATTCCTGTCTGTTATTCTCTACAATGTGTTCTGGATACGGGTTATGGTCCGCGGTCAAGCGCGGAGGAAAAACATATCAGTGTCCTCATGGATTTACAGAAACGAAGAGACTAGACGAAACAGACTGGGGGTGCGTGATATTATGGATTACAAACGGATTTTGGAAGGGATTCTTGATATCGGAGAGGCGATGCTGTGCAGCGGGGCGGAGAATTTCAGGCTGGATGACACGCTGTACCGAATGTGCAAGAGCTATGGATTTAAACGCTATGATGTGTTTGCCATCCCGAGTAATATACAGATTACGGTGGAGACGCCGGAAGGAGAGATCCTTACGCAGATCCGCCACATAGAATCTACCGGCATTAATTATGACCGTCTGGATTATCTTAACAATCTGGCCAGATATGTCTGTAAGAATACGCCGGATGCGGAAGAAATGCATGAGAAATATCTGGAAGTCATGAATCGGGAAGAACAGCGGCCGATCGTGACATATCTGGCGGGAATCATGGGAGGGACTGGATTCGCGGTATTCTTTGGCTGCGGAATAACAGATGGGATTGTTGCGGTGCTGGTATCTGCCATGATCGTATTTGTGGGAAATTGGCTTGGAAAGCGGGAAAGCAACCTTATGATCTACAACCTGATATTGGCTTTTCTTGCGGAGACGATCATTATCGGCATGACCATCTTAGGGATCGGGACACATCCGGACCGGATCATGATAGGAATCGTCATGCTTCTGATCAGCGCGCTCAGTACGACCAATGGAATACGGGAAGTGCTCCAGAGAGATTTTATCTCCGGCCTGATCAATATTATGAATTCGATTCTGGGCGCGGCAGGGATCGCCTTTGGTATTGCTATTGCTATGCGGCTTTTTGGCGGCGGACATTCTGATGGATATACGCTGAATCCAAATGTGATCATACAGCTGATCTCCTGTACGGTTGCGTGTACAGGATTTGCGCTGTGGTTTAAGATCAAAGGGAAACAGGTATTCTACTCCAGTATCGGAGCGTTTTGTACTTGGGCTATCTACCTTTTGACTTTTGAAATCTGGCCCAGCAACTTTGTCGCTACTATGGCGGGAGGTGTTTTCGTAGCCGGTTACGCATTTATCATGTCCAGGGTCAACAAAGCGCCGGCAACCATATTTTTGACGGCCTCCGCTTTCCCTCTGATTCCCGGACCAAATCTCTATTATATGATGTACGGCTGGGTAAGCGGCGATGTGGCTCTCGCGAAGCAGGAAGGATGGGTGCTGCTGGAAACGTGTCTGGGGATCGCGCTGGGATTCCTGATCGTAGATGTGGTTTCCAGGTGTGTATTGTACGCAACAAAGAAAGAGGAGCAGATAAGAAAAAAAGCAATATAATAGGTCTTCCATTTTGTGATGAGATGTGGTATAATGAACCTCGTGCGGGGCATTAGCGCAGTTGGGAGCGCGCCACATTCGCATTGTGGAGGCCACGGGTTCGAATCCCGTATGCTCCAGATCAGAGGCCGGGCGGAAGATTTCCGCCCGGTTTTTATATTTGCGGAAAAGCGTGGCAAAAGTGCCAAATGTGCGGTATAATGAGCGCAGAATATCTTAGGGGGAAGCTATTATGGAGAAATCAAAAGTTTACTTTACAAATATGAAAACAACGCTGAGTGAGAATCTTCCGCAGAAACTAAAGCGTCTGATCCTGACCGCAGGAATGGACAAGATTGATTTCGATGGAAAATATACGGCGGTGAAGATGCATTTTGGAGAGCCTGGCAACCTGGCCTTCCTGCGGCCAAACTATGCGGCTGTAGTGACAGATACGGTAAGAGAACTGGGCGGGAAGCCATTCCTGACAGATTGTAACACCTTGTATGTTGGCGGAAGAAAAAATGCGCTGGACCACCTGGATTCTGCTTACCAGAATGGATTCTCACCCTTTTCCACCAGATGTCATGTACTGATCGGGGACGGGCTGAAGGGAACCGATGAGACGCTGGTCCCGGTGGACGGCGAATATGTAAAAGAAGCCAAGATCGGAAGAGCTGTGATGGATGCGGATGTATTTATCTCCCTGAGTCATTTTAAGGGACACGAATCCACAGGATTTGGCGGAGCCTTAAAGAATATCGGCATGGGCTGCGGCTCACGGGCCGGGAAAATGGAGATGCACAGCGCGGGCAAACCCTACGTGGAACAGGAGAACTGCATTGGCTGCGGCAACTGTATCCGTGTCTGCGCGCACGATGCGCCTTCGATCAAGGATAAGAAAGCTTCGATCGACCAGAATAAATGTGTGGGCTGCGGACGCTGTATCGGGGTCTGTCCAAAGGACGCGGTCTGCGCGTCCAATGACGAATCTAACGATATCCTGAACAGAAAGATTGCGGAATATAGCCTGGCAGTAGTCAAAGACCGGCCTCATTTCCACATCAGCTTAGTCATCGATGTATCACCCAACTGTGACTGCCATGCGGAGAATGATATCCCCATCGTGCCGGATGTGGGAATGTTCGCCTCTTTTGACCCGGTAGCTTTGGACCGGGCATGCGCCGATGCGGTAAACGCCCAGCCGGTGATCGCAGGCAGCCAGTTAGACGAGATGCCTCATGTACACCACGATCATTTTATTGATTCCGCGCCGACCACGGATTGGCGGGTATGTCTGGAACATGCGGAGAAGATCGGGCTTGGGACTCAGAATTATGAATTGGTAAGGATATAATTAAGGCGGGAGTACTTATGACAAAGAAGCAGCTAGCGTTGGAAGTGATTGAACGGTTAAAAAAAGAATATCCGGATGCGGGATGTACACTGGACTATGACCAGGCATGGAAACTGCTGGTCAGCGTGCGCCTGGCAGCCCAATGCACGGACGCCAGGGTCAACGTGGTAGTGGAAGATTTATATAAAAAGTATCCGGATATGGAGGCCCTTGCCGGGGCGGAGCCGGAACAGATCGAGGAGATCATCCGGCCCTGCGGGCTGGGGAAAAGCAAAGCCAGAGACATCAGCGCCTGTATGCGTATGCTCAGGGATGAATATGGAGGAAAGGTTCCAAAGGATTTTAACGCCCTGTTGAAATTACCGGGAGTGGGGCGCAAAAGCGCCAACTTGATCATGGGGGACGTGTTCGGGGAACCGGCTATCGTTACAGACACCCACTGTATCCGGCTGGTAAACCGGATCGGTCTGGTAGATGGGATCAAAGAACCCAAGAAGGTGGAGATGGCTTTGTGGAAGATCATTCCTCCGGAGGAAGGAAGCGATTTCTGCCACAGGCTGGTCTATCACGGAAGGGATGTGTGCACGGCCAGGACCAAGCCCTACTGCGACCGATGCTGCCTTGCGGATATCTGCAAGAAAACTGGCGTAGAGCGGGAATAACCGCAGACAGAGAAACATAGACGGAGAGTGAGAAATGAAGAAAAACAGGATATGGGCCATATTGGCATTGAGCATGGCAATTCTGCTGGGCGCCTGTGCTTCCGGCGACAATGAAGAAGAGACGGGAGCTGTAGGGACAGGGCAGGAGTCTTCCGAGGAGGATTCTGAAGAAGGATACGGGAAGATCTTTGGAGATTTTGAGACGGTCGCGGTCAGCGGCGAGACTTTGACCCAGGATGTGTTTGGACAGGCGGAACTTTCCATGGTAAATATCTGGGCCACCTATTGCGGCCCTTGTATCCAGGAAATGCCAGAACTAGCCAGCCTTCACCAGGAATACGCGGATCAGGGAGTACAGATCCTGGGGCTGATCAGTGATGTGTCGGATCCGGGAGATGAAGCGGCGGCTAAGATCATAGAGGAGACGGGCGCGGATTATGTGCATATGATCCCTTCCGCGGAATTGCAAAGCGGGATCTTAAGTATGGTAAGCGCGGTGCCGACCACCATCTTTGTAGACCAGGAAGGAAATATGGTGGGAAAGGCATATGCGGGAGCGAGAAATAAAGAAGAATGGGCGCAGATCATTGAGGAAAAATTAAGCGAGGTGCGGCAATGACAGGAAAACGCCTTCGCCTGCTGCAGGTCTTTCTCCTGGCAGCAGGCGTTTTGTGGATTGGGATTGGGATTTTCCGCGGAGAGGCGGAAGAAGTCATGATCAAAGCAGTGAATCTATGTCTGGAGTGTATTGGAATTGGGTGATCAGTCAAAGAACCATCAAGGAAAGAAAAAAGGAAGAACCGGAATCCGGCTGTGGGTCCAGATTGGAGCCGCGGCTCTGACTAACGGATATTTCCTGGGATTTCTTACCGGCAGGATCTACAGAGGGCCTGGCAAAGCAGTCTGCGTGCCAGGCTTAAACTGTTATTCCTGTCCGGGAGCGCTGGGATCTTGTCCTATCGGCGCTCTGCAGTCGGTGCTTGGCAGCAGGGATTACCGGTTTTCTTTTTATGTGGTGGGATTCCTGATTTTCGCGGGATCTGTATTCGGAAGATTTATCTGCGGATGGCTCTGTCCCTTTGGACTTATCCAAGATCTGCTGTACCGGATCCCTTTTTTTCGAAAGCGGAAGAACCTTCCGGGACATAAGAAGCTGGTCTGGCTGAAATATGTGATCCTGGCGCTGTTTGTGATCCTGCTGCCCTCTGTGATAGTAGATATGGTAGGCCAGGGCAGTCCCTGGTTCTGTAAGTATATCTGTCCCTCCGGTACACTGATGGCCGGGATTCCGTTGGTGGCTTCCAATGAAATCCTGCGGGATGCCATTGGAACGCTGTTTGCCTGGAAAATGGGAATCCTGGCAGCCATTATCATACTGGCGCTGTGGGTGTACCGCCCATTCTGCAAATATCTGTGTCCGCTGGGGGCGATCTACAGCCTGTTCAATCCAGTGGCTCTCTACCGGTATCAGATCCAGCAGGAGAAGTGTACTAAATGCGGCAGATGCGCCGCTGTCTGCAAAATGGATATCAAGGTCTGGGAACAGCCAAACAGCAGAGAATGTATCCGGTGCGGAGACTGTCTGAGAGCCTGCCCCCAAGGGGCGATCCGCCGGGCGGGGGCCGCGGGAAGAAAAAGAGAACAAAAGATATAGTAGGAGATGATGAGTTGTATATTGCGGATCTGCATATTCATTCCCGCTATTCCAGAGCTACCAGCAAGGACTGCACGCCGGAGCATCTGGACTTGTGGGCAAGGAGAAAGGGAATCCAGTTGGTCGGGACCGGAGATTTCACCCATCCGGCCTGGCGGGAAGAACTGGAAGAAAAATTAGAGCCTGCCGGGGAGGGACTCTACCGGCTGAAAGAATCGTACAAGATCAAGGATGACAGTGTGGCGGGAGCGCAGGAGCCAAGGTTTGTGATCACAGGAGAGATCAGTTCTATCTATAAGAAGCGGGATAAGGTGCGAAAAGTCCACAGCCTGATCCTGCTTCCAGGTCTTTCGGAAGCGGAGGAAATCTCCCGCAAGCTGGAAGCGATCGGCAATATTCATTCTGACGGACGGCCGATCCTGGGACTGGACTGTCATGATCTTCTGGAGATCCTGCTGGAACTGTGCCCGGACTCGATCTATGTGCCGGCTCATATCTGGACGCCTCATTTCTCTATGTTTGGAGCATTTTCTGGGTTTGACAGTGTGGAAGAGTGTTTCGAGGATCTGTCAGGCCATATCCACGCGGTGGAAACCGGGCTTTCCTCAGATCCGCCTATGAACTGGCGGGTGTCCGCCCTGGACCGCTATCAGCTGATCTCAAATTCTGACGCCCATTCCCCCGCGAAGCTTGGAAGGGAAGCCAACCTTCTGAACGGTGAATTGTCCTATCCAGGATTAAAGAAAGCAGTGGAGACGGGAGAAGGGCTGTATGGAACGATCGAGTTTTTCCCGGAAGAAGGGAAATATCACTATGACGGCCATCGAAAATGTCATTTGTGCCTGACGCCTTTGGAGACAGATGAGTATCAGGGGATCTGTCCGGTATGCCAGAAGAAGCTGACCATCGGCGTGGCCCACAGGGTCCAACAGCTCTCCGACCGGCCGGAAGGATATATCCGGGAAGAGGGGAAACCATTTGAGAGTCTGGTGCCTCTGCCAGAAGTGATGGGGGCGGCGTTGGGACACTCTTCTGCCAGTAAAGCGGTGCAGAGAGAATATGAGAAGCTGTTAAAAGAATTGGGACCGGAATTTTCAATTCTTCGGGAAATCCCGGTGGAAGAGATCAGACGGTCAGGCGGCCGCTTGATCGCGGAGGGAATCCGCAGGCTGAGAGAAGGAAAGGTGGAGCGGATACCGGGATACGATGGAGAATACGGGACGATCCGGCTTTTTACGAAAGATGAGATGGAGAATCCGGACGGCCAGATGAACCTCTTCCAGATGGCCGGGATCCAGATGCCGGAGGAAGGGGAGAAAGAGGAAGCTGGCAAAACCGAAACAGAGGAAAAGCCCCGAAAAGGAGAAAAGACCAGAGGGAAGGGGCGAAGGAGAGAGACGGGAAGGACCAGTGAAAGATTGGGAGAAGGAATCCGCCTGAACCAAAAGCAGGAGCAGGCGGCCGCGGCCTCTAAGCGGGTGACTGCGGTGACCGCGGGGCCGGGGACGGGCAAAACCCAGACTTTGATCGCCCATCTTTTGTATCTTCTAAAGGAGCGGGAAATAGAGCCAGGGCAGATCACGGCGGTTACCTTTACCAACCGGGCGGCCGCGGAAGTCAAGGCCCGCCTGCAAAAGGTCCTTGGAAAGCGGAAGGCGGATAAGGTCCAGGTGGGAACCTTCCATCATGTGGCTTTGCGTTTCCTGAAAGCCCATGGGATAGAGGGGACTTTGATCGGAGAACTGGAAGCAAGAGACCGGGCGGCCGAGGTGGTCAAAGCTTTTGGGTTGGAATGGAAACCGGGAGAATTCCTGGATGAATTGTCCGCCTATAAGACGAAGCTTGGAGAGCCAGGTAAAGACGGCGGGAACAGGCAGCCGGAAAGCGAAAAAGAAAGGTCAGAGGAAGGCGCGTTTGCAGAATACCAGAGAGGGCTTCAGGAAGAAGGCCTTCTGGACTTTGACGATATTCTTTTAAAGGCGCTGGAGACTGCCAAGACACCGGAAGCAGACCGAACGGCTTTCTCCTGCCTGCTCATCGACGAGTTTCAGGATATCAGTCCCTTGCAGTACCGTCTGATCCAGGCGTGGAACCGGGAAGGGAAGGAATTGTTTGTGATCGGTGATAAGGACCAGTCCATCTATGGATTCCGGGGCGCGGATGGAAGCTGTTTTGAACGGCTGAGTGAAGACTGCCGGAAAGCCTATGGGGAGATCTTCCAGGTGACGCTGGAAGAAAATTACCGGTCTACGCCCCAGATCCTTCTTCCTGCCTGTCAGATGATCTCCGCCAATTCTGGAGGAGTCCGGACGTTAGCGGCGGTCCGGGAAGATGGGGTTCCTGTGCGGATGGTCCGTGCGGGGAGCAGGAAGGAAGAAGGAATCTTCATCGCAAAGGAGATCAACCGTCTGACAGGCGGGATAGGAATGTTGGAAGCTCAGGAAGCCTTTACGGAAAGGTCAAGAAAAGCCAGAGGCTTTGGAGATATTGCGGTCTTATACCGGACCCACCGGCAGGCGCTTCTTTTGGAGACCTGCCTTAGAACGGAAGGAATCCCCTATGTAGTGACAGGGAGAGAAGATTATCTGCTGGAACGCAGTGTGGCAGGAACGGAAGAATTCTTCCGCAGCCTGACAGAGCCGGAGAATTCCACTCTTCAGGAACGGGCCATGAAGCATTTGCTGCATCTGTTCCCCGGAGAACTGACAGAGGAAATCTACAGATCCATGGCACAGCAGTACCAGCCGCTGCTGGAGCAAGAAACGCCAGAAGAAATCCTGAAACGCTGGATCGGCGATCTTGGCCTGGAGAAACGGAAAGAAATGGAGAAACTGCTGCACGCCTCCATGTTCTACGAGCGGATGGACGAATTCCTGGAAGCCCTGGAGACAGGAGTGGAAAGCGATATCCGCCGCTGCGGCGGCAGGGAGTACCAGGCGGATGCAGTGACGCTGATGACCCTCCATGGAGCGAAAGGCCTGGAATTTTCGGCGGTCATCGTGGCCGGAGCGGAAGAAGGGATGATTCCCTATGAGAGCGGCAGATATCCTGTAGACCTGGAAGAAGAGCGGCGTCTGCTGTATGTGGGGATGACACGGGCAAAAGAAGAGCTGATCCTTACCTGCTGCCAGGAAGAAACCCCGTTTTTGAAAGACTTAGATGAGAAACAGATGACCAGAGAAAAGACGGCGGGAAGGAAAAGGGAAGAAAACGGAAGGCAGATGAGTCTGTTTGAGTTTCTATCGTAACCGCAACTTGAAAAATCACAGAATTTTAAGAAAGTGTTTATAGAAAATGCCAATTTTTGGGGGTATAATACTTCCAGACACAACCCCTAAGGAGGAAATAGTATGGGGATAGGCTTTAAGCGCGCAAATCAAAAGGAAATCGAGACTTATGAGATAGAAAGGAGTCCGATCACCCGGTATCAGCCGGATTACCGGGATGGTCTGACAAGCGCCCAGGCGGCGGAACATATGGCCGCCGGATGGTCCAATATACCGGTGGATCCGCCGGCCCAGACAACGAAAGAAATCATTCATGAAAATGTATTCACATATTTTAACTTGATCTTTACTGTGCTGGCAGTATTAGTCTGTCTGGTGGGATCCTTTCGGAGTCTGACTTTTATGCCGGTGGTCATCATCAATACCCTGATCGGGATCATCCAGGAGGTGCGGGCAAAAAATGTGCTGGAGAAGCTGAACATGCTCAATGCGCCGCATGCCCTGGTGATTCGGGATGGAAAGATGACATCCATTGATTCGGAAGACTTGGTATTGGATGATATCGTAGTCTTTAAAGCGGGAAACCAGGTGTGCGCGGACGCGCAGGTCGCGGCCGGCGAAGTCCGGGTCAACGAGTCTCTTCTGACCGGTGAGTCTGACGAGATCGTGAAGAAGCCCGGGGATCATCTGATGTCAGGAAGTTTCATTGTATCCGGGGAATGTTATTCCAGATTGGAGAATGTGGGACCCGATTCCTATATTTCAAAATTGACACTGGAAGCCAAGGCGATCAAGAAGGGAGAGAAATCAGAAATGATCCGCTCCCTGGACAAGCTGGTCAAATTTGTGGGAATGGCTTTGATCCCTATCGGAACTCTGCTGTTTGTCCAGGGGTTCTTTTTTAACCACGAGACGTTCCGGGACAGCATCGTATCTATGGTGGCCGCGGTGATCGGTATGATCCCCGAGGGATTGTATCTGCTGGCCAGCGTGGCGCTGGCGGTCAGCTCTATCAGGCTGGCCCAGAAGAAGGTGCTGCTACATGATATGCGGAGCATTGAGACGCTGGCGCGGGTCAACGTGCTGTGTGTGGACAAGACAGGAACCATCACAGAGAATAGCATGAGTGTGAAGAAACTGGTTCCCACGGAGCATTACGATGGGGAGAAAATGCCGGAATTGGCTAAGATGGTGGGCGATCTGGTAAAGCCTATGAGCAGCGATAACGCTACTATGGAAGCAATGAAAGAATTTTTTACAGAGGGGACCGGAAAGGCGCCTGTGAAGGTGACTCCGTTTACTTCTGTTACAAAATACAGCGGCGTTTCTTTCGAGGATCAGGCATATGTGCTGGGAGCGCCGGAATTTGTTCTGCGGGAAGAGTATGGCGCGTATGAGTCTCAGATCATGAATTACGCCAGAAGAGGATACCGGGTACTGGTGTTTGGAACCTGCGGCAGTATCACAGAAGGCCAGAGACTGTCTGAAAAAGTGACGCCCCTAGGGTATGTTCTCCTGGCGAATCCCGTGCGTAAAGAGGCGCCGGAGACCTTTGCTTATTTTGAAGAGCAGGGAGTGGAAGTGAAGGTGATTTCAGGGGATAACCCGATGACAGTGTCAGAAGTGGCAAAAGAAGCTGGAATCGCGGGGGCGGAAGAATATGTGGACGCCACTACTTTGCAGACGGAAGAAGATATCCAGAACGCGGTTGCCAGATATACAGTATTTGGGCGTGTGACTCCGGCTCAGAAGCGCCAGTTTGTCCAGGCGCTGAAATCCCAGGGCCGGACGGTAGCGATGACGGGAGATGGAGTCAACGACGTACTGGCGTTGAAAGACGCGGACTGCAGCGTGGCGATGGCATCCGGAAGCGATGCGGCGGTGCAGGCATCTCAAGTGGTCCTGCTGGAATCTAATTTTGCCTGTATGCCATCGGTGGTATTGGAAGGGAGAAGAGTGGTCAATAACATCCAGCGGTCGGCAAGCCTGTTCCTGGTGAAGAATATTTTTTCCTTCCTGCTGTCCTTGTTCTCGGTCGTATTTATGATCACTTATCCATTGGAACCATCCCAGGTTTCTTTGATCAGTATGTTTACCATCGGCGTTCCGGCATTCTTCCTGGCTCTCCAGCCAAACAAAGAGCTGATTCAGGGACGTTTCCTGACGAACGTATTCCTGAAAGCGCTTCCTGCCGGACTGACCGATGTGATAGCGGTAGGAGCGCTGGTGGTATTTGGCCAGACTTTTGGAGTAGCTTCTTCCGATATTTCTACGGCGGCTACTATGCTGCTGGCCATCGTAGGATTCCTGATCTTGTTCAGGATCTGTCAGCCCATGAATGTGATCCGAGGGATCGTGTGGGTTATATCCGTGGCAGGGCTGTTGGGATGCAGCATTTTCCTGCCGGAGTTATTTGCCATCAGCGGAATGTCCACAGAATGTATCATGCTGTTTGTGGTATTCTCCATTGCCACAGAACCGGTGCTGCGTTATCTGACTATGCTGGTGAGCGGATTAAGGAACTTATTTCAGAAAATGGTTAACAAAAAAAAGAAGACGGCCTGAAACATCAGGCCGCTCTGGGGAGGATCAGATATCCAGGATATTTCCGTCCAGATCTTTCCAGATAAAAGCATGATCATAGATCATGTACCCGCGAGCAGATCCTTCCTTGGGGATAGAGACGGAACCCGGATTCATGTAAGTATAGCCGCCCATGTCCTGATTGGCGGGCACGTGTGTGTGACCGTTTAAAAGGATGTCGCCCTCTTTTAGCATGGGAAGATTCCCGGGATGGTACACATGGCCGTGGGTGGCGAAGATTGTCCGTCCATCCAGGTCCAGCAGGCAGTATTCCGCAAGGATGGGGAATTCTAAAACCATCTGGTCTACATCGCAGTCACAGTTGCCGCGGACACAGAGCAGATCTTGCTTCAGAGGGTTCAAAAGAGCGATCACAGCCTTGGGATCATATTCTTCCGGAAGGTCATTGCGGGGACCGTGATAAAGCAGGTCGCCGAGCAGCAAAAGCCGGTCCGCTTTTTCCCGGCGGTAGGCTTCCACCATCTTCCGGCAGTATTTGGCGGATCCGTGGATATCCGATGCGATCATCAGTTTCATAATCAATACCTCGCTTTTTTATAAAGTGTACGGGTATAGTTTACCATAAATAAATCAAGATTCAAAGGAGAGAAGGATGGACAAGAGACTGAAAATAAGCCGGGCTTCTTATGAGGATGTTCCCAAGATCATGGAGATCATGGAGACGGCGAACCGATTGGTGAAGGATGAGGAATGGTTTTTCATGGACACAGAGGAATTTACCCGCCAGCATATCGAAGAGAAAGGGTTTACTTTAAAAGCAGAAGAAGACGGATGTATGGCCGGATTCTTGTCGGTTCGATTCCCAGGAGAAGAACATGATAATCTGGGAGTCCATCTGTCTCTTTCAGATGAAGAAATGAAGCAAGTGGCCCATATGGAGACGGCGGCAGTCCTGCCGGAGTATCGCGGGAGAGGGATCCAGAAGAGCCTCATGTGCAAAGCGGAAGAGATCCTTCGGGATATGCCCTATCATTATCTTATGGGGACGGCCCATCCGGACAATACATACAGTGTAAATAATTTCCTGAAGCTGGAATATGATATCGTAGACGAAGGGCTGAAATACGGCGGCCTGCCCCGGTATGTGTTCTGTAAGCGGGTGTGACTGCTATGATCCATGGAATCGTATTTGATATGGACGGACTTCTTTTTGACTCGGAACGGATCGTACAGCGGGCATGGGAAACGGCAGGAAGAGAATTGGGAATCCCTGATATGGGGAGTCATATTTATCATACGCTGGGGATGAACCGGAAAGGGAGAAATGAGTATTTTGCCAGAGCGATCGGGGAGGATTTCCCTTTTGAGGAATTTGGAAGGCGAAATAGAAAGGCGTTTGTCCGGATTGTGGAAGAAGAGGGCCTTCCTATGAAAACAGGGGCCAGAGAACTTCTGGAATATGTAAAAGCAGAAGGTTATAAGGTGGGCATAGCTACATCTTCCAGCGGCGATTATGCCAAAGGGAATCTGATACAGGCCCGCATTTATAAATATTTTGACGGAGGCGTCTTTGGAGATATGGTGACCAAGGCGAAACCGGACCCGGAGATTTATCTGGCGGCCTGCCGGAAGATCGGCGTGTCACCGGGGGAGTGTATGGCGCTGGAAGATTCCCCGGCAGGGATCCGCTCGGCCAGCAGGGCTGGGATGATACCTGTCATGGTGCCTGATCTGGTGGAACCGACAGAAGAGATAAGGAAGATGACCTACGCGGTATGTAAAAGTCTCTGGGAAGTAAAGGGACTGCTGGAAGAACTGAAATAGAGAAAAGAACAAGGCCGGCAAAACTGCCGGCCTTAAATTTCTTAAGCTTCTGGCGCAAACATGTCTTTGCCGACGCCGCAGATCGGACAAACCCAGTCCTCCGGGATATCCTCGAAAGCGGTTCCAGGAGCGATTCCATTATCAGGATCACCAACTTCAGGATCATAGACATATCCGCATGGTTCACATACATATTTCTGCATTACGATTTCCTCCTTGTTTGATTTGATTAAAATTTATTTCCACAATCCAAGGCGCATACGCGGTATGGGCCGAAGACTGCAGGAATCGTTTTGTTATCTGGCTTCCCACCGGCCGGAAGCGCCGCAGGGGAGCACAAGACCGCTGTCGCGGACAGGAAGTCCGATCTCCTGGGATTCCACATGGCCCGGAACCTTTTTTAATTCTGTACTGAGCATATAAGTCAAAACTGCCGGAGCAAGCCCTGTGGTATAGGAATTGATCAGGAAAAACAAGGGCCTGTCGGACAGAAGCCGGGCGCACAGTTTGATCAGCGGGTGGATGGCGTCTTCGATCTTCCAGATTTCACCTTTTGGACCTCTGCCGTAGGAAGGCGGATCCATGATGATGCCGTCATAGTGGTTTCCTCTGCGGATTTCCCGCTCTACAAATTTCACACAGTCGTCTACCAGCCAACGGATCGGACGGTCAGAAAGCCCGGAAGAAGCCGCGTTTTCCTTAGCCCAGGTGACCATCCCTTTGGAAGCGTCCACATGGGTGACGCTCGCGCCTGCCGCGGCGGCGGCCAGTGTGGCGCCTCCGGTGTAGGCGAATAAATTCAGGACTTTGATGGGACGGCCCGCGTTTTTGATCTTATCAGAGCACCAGTCCCAGTTCACAGCCTGCTCCGGGAAAAGTCCGGTATGTTTGAAGCTGAATGGCTTCAGATTAAAGGTTAAGTCCCCATAATGGATCTGCCACTGTTTGGGAAGATGAAAGAATTCCCACTCACCGCCGCCTTTTTTGCTGCGATGGTAATGGCCGTTCTTATTTTTCCAGCCAGGATCTTTCTTGGGGGTGTCCCAGATCACCTGAGGATCTGGGCGGACCAGGAGATATGTTCCCCATCGTTCCAGTTTTTCCCCTTTGCTGCAGTCTAATACTTCATAATCTTTCCAATTGTCGGCGACCCACATATCCTGACCTCTTTCTTTCCTCTTGTCTTTCTGCATTATAGCATGACAGCGCGGAAAATGGAAGTATTGAAAATATCTATAAATAGAGCCATATATAAAAAAACTCTATTTGAAGGCCGGGGCCGGTATTTATATAATGGAATAAGGGTAATTGAAACTGCGAAGCGCATATAGAACGGAGGGAAAACGCTCATGTTTATCGATATGCATATGCATGAAATGACTTATTCCAAAGACAGCTTTCTGAGACTGGAACAGATCGTGGAGATCGCCAGAGAGAAAGGGCTTGGAGCGGTCTGTATTACTGACCATGACAGCATGGGACTGAAGGAATACGCGGAAGAATATTCCCGCAGGGTAGATTATCCGATTTTTGTGGGAATTGAGTTTTTTTCGCTGCAGGGTGATATCGTGGCTTTTGGAATAGAAGACTACCCTAAGAAACGAGTAGATGCACAGGAATTCATTGATCTGGTGAAGGCTCAGAATGGAGTCTGCTTCGCCGCGCATCCTTTCCGCAATAATAACAGGGGGCTGGAAGAGAATCTGCGCTGGGTAAGAGGATTAGACGGACTGGAAGTCCTGAACGGCAGCACTTCTCTGGAGGCGTGCCAGAGGGCTGAGAGATATGCCAGGGAACTGGGACTTTTCACTCTGGGCGCCAGCGACTGCCATGTTCCGGAGAAGGTGGGCGTATACGCCACCTGGTTCCCGAAGGAAGTCCGCGGGATGGACGAATTCCTGTCTGTGTTCCGTGAGGGGAAGATGGAGCCGGCTTACTATGCCAATGGAACTTATCACAGGGTTCCCCAAGGCGCCCTTAACGCGCTGGACCGCCGCTTGGCTGACGCGGTATAGCCTGGCGGGATAGGGACAAACGATTATTGGAAATGTAGAAAAACCCGTTTACCTTTTCAAATGTTGGTGATAAAATAATCTATAACTGCGAAAAAGTGGATGGGATTAGGAAAAAGAAAGGTGGAATTTACATGATCACAGTAAACGCAATGGGAGATAATTGTCCAATCCCAGTCATCAAGACAAAGAAAGCAATGGACGCGCTCACCGGGCCGGAGACTATCGAAGTCCTGGTAGACAATGAGATCGCGGTCCAGAATGTAACGAAGATGGCAAAAGGCGCGGGCGGAGAAGTTTCTTCAGAGAAGCTTGGCGAAGCCAGCTTTAAAGTAACGATCCAGATGCAGGGAGCGCCGGAGAACGTTCAGGAAGAAGACCCGGCATGTGCTCCGGATGCCAGGAGCAGCACGATCGTTGTTGTTTCTTCTGACCGTATGGGAGAAGGAAACGATGAACTGGGCAAGGTATTGATGAAATCTTTTATTTTTGCTGTTACACAGTTGGACCAGCTGCCAAAGACTATGCTGTTCTATAACGGCGGGGCGACTCTGACCACAGAAGGATCGGATTCCCTGGAAGATCTGAAATCTCTGGAGGCACAGGGCGTAGAAATCTTGACATGTGGGACCTGTTTGGATTACTATGGACTGAAAGAGAAACTTGTGGTAGGCGGCGTCACAAATATGTACAGTATTGTTGAGGCTATGGCTGGCGCTGGCAGGATCATAAGACCATAGGATACAAGAATTTATAGGGAGCGGACCTCTGTGTCAGCAGAGGTCCGCTTTTTTCTAAAGAGAACATGCAGGTATAGTTGGGAGGAAATGAAAATGAAGACGGATGTCAGACTGACGCAGCTCAGCAAAACCGCCGGATGAGCGGCAAAGATCGGTCCTGAGACCCTTGCCCAGGTTCTGGGCAGGCTGCCAAAATTTCATGACGATAACCTGATCGTAGGGATTGAGACTTCTGATGATGCGGCCATCTATAAAGTCACAGATGAGATCGCTATGATCCAGACGGTGGATTTCTTTACGCCTATTGTAGACGACCCGTATATGTTCGGACAGATCGCGGCTGCCAATTCCTTAAGCGATGTGTGGGCGATGGGAGGAGAGCCGGCGGTGGCGCTGAATATCGTAGGGTTCCCCAATTGTCTGGATCCTGCGATCCTGGGAGATATCCTGGCGGGAGGCGCGGATAAGGTAAAGGAGGCCGGGGCGGTCCTGGTAGGAGGCCATTCTGTGCAGGACGACGAGCCAAAATATGGGCTTTGTGTATCTGGCTTTGTACATCCGGAGAAAATCTTCAAAAATTATGGGGCAAGGCCGGGAGACGTTCTGATCTTGACTAAACAGATCGGAAGCGGCGTGATCAATACCGCGGTGAAGGCCCAGATGGCTTCTGAGGGAGCCAGAAGGGAAGCGGAAACCGTGATGGCGTCTCTCAACAAAAAGGCAAAACAAGTGGTGGAGAAATATGATGTATCCGCTTGTACGGACATTACAGGCTTCGGACTGCTGGGGCACTGTGTAGAAATGGCTTCCGCCAGTCAGGTGACCTTTGAGATCAAGGTAAAAGACGTGGCATATATGGAAGACGCCATTGCCAGCGCGAAAATGGGGCTGGTTCCGGCAGGAGCTTACAAAAACCGGGGATATTCCATCGATAAGATCGATGCGGGGACGACAGAAGAGCATTATCTGGATCTGCTGTATGACCCCCAGACGTCGGGGGGGCTTTTGATCGCCGTTTCGCCTGAGGAATCCGCGCAGATGATGGAAGATTTCGCGAAGGCGGGGATGGAGACCAGAGTTTCCATGATCGGGAGTGTATCGGAAAAAAGCGATAAGCTGATCCGTTTGAGATAGTCAGGAAAGGAAAGAAAGAGATGGATAAGAATAATCTGTACCGGAAGATCCCCAAAGTAGACCTGCTTCTGGAGAAGGAAGAAATTCAGGATCTGATCGGTCGTTACAGCCGGGAGACTGTTATGGAGGCGGTCCACACAGAGACAGATAAGCTTCGTCGTTATATCGGCCAGTGTAAGGAAGAATCTGAGGCCCTTGCGCGGATCGAGGGACTGACAAAGCGGATCGCCCGGACGGTGGAGGCTATGCATACGCCGAATATGCGGATGGTCATCAATGGAACGGGGACGGTCCTGCATACTAATCTGGGGCGGGCGCCGATCCGCCGGGAACACATGGAGAAGGCGGCAGAGCTGGTCAGCGGCTACTCTAACCTGGAATATAACTTAGAAGAAGGCAGAAGGGGAGAACGATATTCCCATTTTGAAAAACTGCTGTGCCGGCTGACGGGAGCGGAGGCGGCAATGGCGGTCAACAATAACGCGGCGGCGGTCATGCTGATTTTGAGTTCTCTGGCAAAAGGCGGAGAAGCTGTGGTATCCAGAGGGGAATTGGTAGAGATCGGCGGGAAGTTCCGCATCCCTGATGTGATGGAGCAGAGCGGGGCCACATTGGTAGAAGTGGGGACCACCAACAAGACCCACTATCAGGATTATGCAGATGCCATCACAGAGGAAACAAAAGTGCTTCTGAAGGTACACACCAGCAACTACCGGATCGTAGGTTTTACGGAGACGGTAGGGATCGATGAACTGATCCCGCTGGCAAAGGAGCATGAGATCCCGGTGGTGGAAGACTTGGGAAGCGGCGTCTTGATCGATCTTAGCAAGTATGGGATCACCTATGAGCCTACGGTACAGGAGTCCATCGCCAAAGGAGCGGACGTGGTCTGCTTTAGCGGCGACAAGCTTTTGGGAGGCCCCCAGGCGGGGATCATCATCGGAAAGAAGAAATACATCGACCAGATGAAGAAAAACCAGCTTACCCGCGCCCTGCGGATTGATAAATTCACCGCGGCCGCGTTGGAACTGGTCCTGCAGGAATATCTGTCAGAAGAAAAAGCAGTGCGGAGAGTTCCGGTACTTCAGATGATCACCAAAGACTATGAAGAAATCCAGAAGGAAGCCCGGAGTCTGTGCAGGATGCTCAGACGGGCAGGCCTTCCGGCGAAGATAGAGACCATAGCCTGTCAGTCGCAGATCGGGGGAGGCTCTCTCCCGCTGGAGCGCCTGGCAAGTGTGGCGGTGGGCATCCGGCCGGAGAAGATCAGTGTGGCGGAACTGGAAGAGCGGATGCGCCATCTGCCGGTGCCCATCATTCCGAGGACAGCCAATGACACGATCCTTTTAGACGTAAGGACCATCGGCAGTCAGAATTTCAAACGAATTGTGGAGCAGTTCCGGGATTACAGACTTTTGGAGGAAGACTGCGAGATTACAGCAGATTAGGAGCGAACAGATATGAAGAATATCATCATTGGAACGGCCGGCCATATCGACCACGGCAAGACGACGCTGATCAAGGCGCTGACCGGAAGGAACACCGACCGCTGGGAAGAAGAACAAAGAAGAGGGATCACTATAGATCTGGGTTTTACTTATTTTGACCTTCCGGGCGGAGACCGGGCAGGCATCATTGATGTTCCTGGACATGAAAAGTTTATCAATAATATGGTTGCCGGTGTTGTGGGAATGGACCTGGTACTTTTAGTGATCGCCGCGGACGAAGGGATCATGCCTCAGACCAGAGAACATGTAGATATTCTGCATCTTCTTGGAATTGAGAAAAGTATTATCGTGCTGAATAAGTGTGACCTGGTGGATGAAGAATGGCTGGAGCTGGTAGAAGATGAAGTCCGGGAAGAGCTGGAAGGCACATTTCTGGAAAATGCCCCGGTGGCAAAGGTTTCAGCGGCTACAGGAGAAGGGCTGGAAGAACTGATCGGATTGATCCAGCAGATGACAGGGGACGATCTGGAGACGAAAGATATCCATACGATCCCAAGGCTTCCGGTAGACCGGGTTTTTACTCTTTCCGGATTTGGGACCATCATTACCGGGACGCTGGTATCCGGTACTATTACGAAGGATGATACTCTGGAAATGTACCCGGTGGGGAAGGAATGCAAGATCCGCAGCATCCAGGTGCATGGAGAAGATAAAGACGTATGCTACGCCGGCCAGAGAGTAGCCATTAACCTGTCTAATGTGAAGAAAAAAGAGATTTTCAGAGGCTGTGTCCTGGCGCCTAAGAACAGTATGAAGAATACAGACCTGCTGGATGTGAAGCTGAACGTTCTGGATTCTTCTATGCGGGTGCTGACCAACCATACAAGGCTTCATTTCTTTACGGGAACCAGCGAGGTCCTCTGCCGGGCGGTCCTTTTGGATAAAGAAGAGATCGGGCCGGGAGAAAGCGGGTATGTGCAGCTTAGGCTGGAAGAAGAAGTCGCGGTGCGCCGGGGAGATAAATTTGTAGTCCGTTTTTATTCCCCGATGGAGACCATTGGCGGGGGCGTCGTCCTGGAACCCAATCCCGGCATAAAGAAACGGTTTCATCAAGAGGTGATCGATGAATTAAAGAGAAAAGAATCCGGGTCTGTGGCAGATGTGATCGAGCTGCATATCAAGGAGCATGGAAAGACGCTGGTCACACTGGCGGAACTAGCCTCTCTGACCGCCCTTTCCGCGGATGAGATCAAGGAGGCGGCTCAGGAACTGCGCGGGCAGGGACTGATCTATACTTTTGAGCTGAAGAAAGACACCTGGATGTGGCACGCGGATTCCAGGAGAGAGGCTCAGCAGGAGATCCTGGCGGCGCTGACCGCCTATGAGACCAAGTATCCCTATCGCTATGGGATGAAGAAAGCGGAGGTGCAGGGGATTTATTTCCAGAAGATCAAACCTAATCTATTTGACAAGGTGATCGAGCTTCTGGAGGAAGAAGGGTGTGTAAAGAGGGAAGGGGAATTCCTGTGCACGCCGGAATTTGAGGTCAGAAAGGACGGAACCTATGAGAAGGTATCCGCGGTCCTTCTGAATACATTTGAAAAAGCACGGTTTGATTTTGTCAGGTACTCAGAGATCGAACTGCCGGGAGTAGACCGGGGGACCGGGGATGATATCCTGAATATCCTTCTGGTGGAAGGGGCAGTCGTAAAGGTGACGGACGATATGTATACGCTTAAGAGCTATATGGAAGAGGCGCGCCGGGTTATCTGTGAAAAGCTGGCGGAAGATCCGGTCATCACGATCGCGCAGGTCAGAGACATCTTTGGAACCAGCAGGAAGAGCGCGAAACCGATCCTGGAATATATGGACGGTCTTAAGGTGACAAAGAAAACCGGAGCGGAAAGTGAGAGGGTGGCGTATTAATGAATCTAAAACAGTTAGAAGCTTTTGTACAGGTCGCGGAGGGCGGAAGCTTCTCGAAAGCGGCCAAGGAGCTGTTCCTGACTCAGCCTACAATAAGCGCTCATATCGCGGCGCTGGAAAAGGAGCTGAATGCCAGGCTGTTTGTGAGGAACACTAAAGAAGTCAGTCTTTCTAAAGACGGCAGAGAACTCTACAAGTACGCGAAACAGATCATCGATCTTCAGAAGAAGATAGAGGAAAGATTTGAGACAAAGGGCGCGGAAAGCAAACACTGCATCACCATCGCGGCGTCCACGATCCCGGCCCAGTATCTGCTTCCCAAAGTTTTGAAACGGTTTAACGAGCGATATCCAGATGAACAGATCAAGATCCAGGAATCTGACAGCAGCAAGGTGGTGACGCAGATTATAGACCATATGGTGGATGTGGGATTTACAGGAACGGTGCTGGAGAAAAAACACTGCAGATATCTTCCGTTTTATAAGGACCAGCTGGCTGTGATCACGCCGAATACGGAGAAATACCGCCGGTTAAGAGAAGAAGATAAGGGAAAGATCGACTGGATCTTAGAAGAGCATCTGATCATGCGGGAAGAAGGATCAGGAACCAGGAAGGAAGCGGAAGAACAGCTGAAAGCGGCGGGAATCCCGGCGGAAAAGCTGGATGTGATCGCCAGTATCGGCAATCAGGAGACTATCAAGAAATCGGTCCGCCAGGGAATGGGCATCACCATTTTGTCAAGGCTTGCCGCGGCAGATGAAGAAGAAGCGGGTCTGCTTCTGACATTTCCGATTCCGGGCGCGGATGCGGGAAGAGATATTAACCTGGTATATAACAAGAACTATCAGTTATCCAGGTCGGCAGAGCGCTTTATCAGAGTGGTCAAGGAAGTTTACTTAAAACAAAATTGAAAAAGGGGCTGGATCCAGAACGGATTCAGGAAGGCCGGAGTTATAGAAAAAATCTATAAATCCGGCTTTTTATCGGAGGATTCAATTAGACGAAAAGATTATATCGTTTTATACTAAATATAATGGAGGAAAGGAAGGGACAGACGATGATATATCTGGATAACGCGGCGACGACCATGCGGAAACCGGAACAGGTGATCCAAGCGGTAGTCCAGGCCATGACCTCATTGGGAAATGCGGGGCGAGGAGCAAACGAAGCTTCCCTTAGCGCGGCAAGAGTGATTTACGATACAAGAGAGAAACTCTGCCGCTTTTTTCACGGAGAGAATCCCAGACAGATCGTATTTACCAATAATTCGACAGAAAGCTTAAATATTGCCATCAAAGGACTTCTGGAGCCGGGAGACCATGTGATCACCACAATGCTGGAGCATAATTCGGTTTTGCGGCCTTTATATGAGATGGAGAAAAAGGGCGCGGCGCTGACGATCATAAAGGCAGACAGGCAGGGAAGGTTCAGTCTGGATGAAATGGAAGGGGCCATTCGGCCGGAGACCAAGATGATCGTGTGTACCAATGGCTCGAATCTGACAGGAAATTATATTGATATCAGCCAAGTGGGCGAGATAGCTCGCAGACATGGATTATTATTTGTAGTGGACGCCTCCCAGACGGCGGGGGTATTCCCTATTGACGTCCAGAACATGAATGTGGATGTGCTGTGCTTTACCGGGCATAAAGGAATGTTGGGGCCTCAGGGGACCGGCGGGATGTATGTTCGGGAAGGACTTGAGATCAAGCCGCTGAAAAGCGGCGGCAGCGGAGTCCAGACCTACAGCAAGACGCACCCCAGGGAGATGCCTACCGCGCTGGAGGCGGGAACTCTGAATGGACACGGCATCGCGGGCCTGCGGGCGGCTGTAGAATATATTGAAGAGACCGGGATCGATACGATCCGCGCCAGAGAGCAGGCATTGATGTGGAGATTCTACGAAGGAGTGAAAGACATTCCGAATGTGACGATATATGGAGATTTCAGCGGAAAAGAGAGGTGCGCCATCGTTGCGCTGAATATCGGCGATTATGATTCTTCCGAAGTGAGTGATGCGCTTCTTACTGAATATCAGATTTCTACCAGACCAGGAGGACATTGCGCCCCCCTGATGCATGAGGCTCTTGGAACGGTGGAACAGGGGGCGGTAAGGTTCAGTTTTGCCCATTACAACACAGAGGAGGAAGTGGACTTTGCCATCAAGGCGGTCCGGGAACTGGCACAGGAAGACTAGGGCTGGTTCCAGAACAATTCTGTAAAGGAACAGGAATGAGTGTTAGGAGGAACAAAAGATGAATTTATCTGATTCAAAGAAAAACTGGCGCTGGCCGGTGTGCTCTGCGGTCTGATCGCGGCGTGTCTTGCCTATTTTGGCAACCCGGCCAACATGGCATTTTGTATTGCCTGCTTTATCCGTGACACAGCAGGGGCGTTAGGGATGCATCAGGCAGAAGTGGTTCAGTACGCGCGTCCAGAGATCATTGGACTGGTACTGGGAGCTTTCATTATTTCAGTAGCGACAAAAGAATATCGTTCCACAGCGGGTTCATCACCGATGATCCGTTTTGTGCTGGGAATGATCATTATGATCGGATCCCTGGTATTCTTAGGCTGCCCGCTTCGTATGATCATCCGTATGTCTGCGGGAGACCTGAACGCATGGGTTGCCCTGATCGGTTTTGTGCTTGGCGTTGGTACCGGCGTGTTCGCGTTAAAGAAAGGCTTTAGCCTGGGGCGGGCTCACACAACGCATAAATCAAGCGGAACTGTGCTTCCGATTTTGATGGCAGGGATTCTGGTGCTTGCTCTTTGCACATCCTTATTGAAGGCCAGCGAGAGCGGTCCTGGAAGTATGCACGCCCCGATCATCCTGTCTTTGGTGGGAGGACTTCTGTTTGGCGCGTTCGCTCAGAAATCCAGAATGTGTTTTGCCGGAAGTATCCGGGATATCATTTTAATGAGGAATTTCGACCTCTTTACCGTGATCGCGGGATTGTTTGTGGTCATGCTGGTATTTAATATTGCTACCGGGCGCTTCGTACTTGCCTTTGATACACCGGGAATCATCGCTCATTCAGAGCATCTGTGGAATATCCTGGGTATGTACGCGGTAGGCTTCGCGGCCGTTCTTGCGGGAGGCTGCCCGCTTCGCCAGCTGATCCTGGCGGGACAGGGGTCTTCTGATTCCGCGGTTACGGTGATCGGTATGTTTGTTGGAGCCGCGCTGTGCCATAACTTTGGCCTGGCAGCCAGCGGAACAGCTCTGGATGCCAAGACCCAGGAAGTGGTTGCGGGAGCTGTGCCTCTCAACGGCAAAGTTGCTTGTATCATCTGCATCATCGCATGCTTTGTGATCGCGTTCACCAACAGCCGCAAAGAAGAGAAATAAAGCGATATCGCGAAAATTTGGATTGCAAACTTGATAGAACCGTAGTATTCTAGGAAAGAAGGTAAGAAAATATGAAAGAAGTAGATGCAAGAGGTCTTTCCTGCCCTGAGCCGCTGATGCTTACGGCAGAAGCACTGAAAGGAGCCGCTGAGCCGGTGAAAGTATTGGTATCAGAACCACATCAGAAGATGAACGTGGAAAAATATGCGAAAGACCATGGAAAGAAGTCGACTTCTGAGGAAAAAGACGGATATTTTGAAGTGGTGATCGAGTAAACATGAGGAAGAAAGAACTGAAGTTAGTTGTAACCTTCCATACCACAGCGGACGCTATGGCCATGGAAAAAGCCTGCAAAGAAACAGAGACACCGGGCCGGATCATTCCGGTGCCCCGTGCGATCTCCGCAGGCTGCGGACTGGCCTGGTGCGCGGATCTCTCGGCGAGAGAAGAGATCAGGAAAATGATGGAAGAAGCCGGGATCGAACCGGAAGAACTGCATGAATGTATGGTATAGGTTCAATTGGGGCCGGGGGATTTTTAAAAATCCCCCGGCCCCAATTGTCCGTTCAGACACAGATAAAAACATTTGAAACACGGATGCCGACATTTCAGACAAAATCTATTGATTGATTTTTTTCAGAAGGTAAAATAGGTACAGAATGATATTTGACCGGGGAGAAAAAAGAGAAAGGAATGAGAGAAATGGCGGAAACGAAAGAAGGAAAGAAAAAGATATCGATTTCCCTCACGACCCAGATTTTGATCGCCACCATCGGAGGCATCGTGTTTGGAGCGTTGGTGGGAGAATGGGCAGGAAACCTGAAATTCATCGGAGATATTTTCCTGCGCCTGATCCAGATGTCAGTGGTGCTTCTGGTTATGTCCTCTGTGGCCGCGGCCGTAGGAGGCGGAGATGGAAAAGACGTAGGGAAAATGGGGGTCCATACGATCAAATGGATCGTCTTTTTTACAGCGATCGCGGCTGTTCTTGGCGTGATTTTGTCTACGCTGGTCAAACCGGGGCTTGGAATCGACTTGTCCGGAGCGGAAGAGATCTCTGAGACGGCTGTGGAAGCGTCATCCCTGCAGGATACGCTGCTGAACTTTGTGCCTACGAATATTGTAGAGTCAATGGCTGACGGGTCTATGGTTCCCTGCATCGTATTCGCGATTTTCTTTGGCGTAGCTATGGGAGCATATACGCGCCAAAGCGGAAACCGCAATATGGCGGACTGGGTGATCGGCTTAAATAAAGTCATCACCAATATTATCAAAACGGTAATGTATATCGCGCCCATCGGAATCTTCTGCCTGTTGGCCGATGTCGCGGGAACGACAGGATTCGCGGTAATCATCCCGATGGCTAAATTCCTTGGAGTTCTCCTGATCGGAGATATAATCCAGTTCCTGATCTACGGGCCGATCACAGCTGTGATCTGTAAGGTAAATCCATTAAAAATGCCGAAGAAATTTGGCAAAATGTCTCTGATGGCAGTGACCACCACTTCTGGAGCGATCTGTCTGCAGACCAAGATGGAAGATGCGGTCATGAAATTCGGCGTCAGCCGTAAGGTTGCCGATTTTACCGGACCGATCACCATGTCCATGAACAGCTGCGGCGCCGCGATGTGTTATGTGACGGCGATCTTCTTCATGGCCCAGTCTACCGGAATCACCTTGGAGCCGTACCAGATGGGAATGGCGATCCTGCTGTCCTGCCTGATGTGCCTGGGGACGATTTCTGTGCCTGGCGGTTCTGTGATCGTATACACATTCCTGGCTTCTTCGCTGGGACTTCCAATGGACAGCATCGCGGTCCTGATCGGAATCGACTGGTTTGCCGGAATGTTCCGTACATTGATGAATGTTGACGTTGACGTTATGGTAGGAATGTTGGTGGCCAATAAACTGGGAGAACTGGATCTTGATGTATATAATGATAAGAAGCAGGTCTCTTATTATTAATCCACTATAGCCAATCACTAAAATAAATCATACAAAGCTTTCGCGAAGCCCCGGCGGACCCTTGGAATCTGCCGGGGTTTTGCTATATTCTTGCTACATTTTAGGGTTTATGATACCATAGAGAAAACAATTCCGGGAAGCGGAGGATGAAGGAAAGAAAAGATGCACGCAAACAGTCTTATATATGAACTGATTTTGAATATTGGGCTTCTCCTTTTGGTGGGAACGCTTTTGTCCAAGCTTCAGATCGTGCAGAACGCAATATCCCAGGAGAGAAGGAGCTGGAAAAGCCAGGTGTTTCTGTCGGCCATCTTTGGCTGCATCATCATCCTTTCTGTCTATACAGGCATCGAGATAGACTCTTACAGTATGAATACAAGAGTGATCGGGGCGATGGCCTCGGGAATACTGGGAGGACCTGTGGTGGGGCTGTATGCTTCGCTGATCGGGGCGGTATATGCCTACTTTTTTTCAGGACCAGAGGTGTTTGCTATGGCCTCCTCTTTTTCTACGGTCTTATTCGGGCTTTTGGGAGGCGGATTTTATCCCTATTTCCAGAGAGGAAAATGGAAATACCGGGATCTCTTCCTGCTGACCTGCTTTGCGGAAGTCTGCGATATGATCTGTATCCTGCGGCTGGTATCTCCTTTTAGTCTGGCGATGGAGACTGTGATCCGGGTAGGGGCGCCAATGACCCTGATGAATTCTATAGGAATTTTGATCTTTATATCCGGTTTTAATAATATTTTCATCAGACAGGATATTGAGAGTAGCCGCCAGCTCCAGCTGGCATCAGATCTGTCTAAGAAATGTCTTCCGCTGCTGCAGAATGGGCTGCGGGCGGGGGAAGACATCCGGAAGCTGGCTCAAGTCATTCTTCAGGAGACGGCATGGGCAGGCGTGATGATCACGGATAAAGCAAAGATTTTAGAATGGCGCCAGGAAGATGAAGAGATGGACTATCAGCCGGTGAATGAGACGGATATTCCAGATATCGGTATAAAGGCCATGGGAGAAGGAGAGTTGGTCATTATGTATCAAGTCCCCAAAGATAGTTCCTGGTACGAGTTTATGCGGCATTATTCTATGATCGCGGCGCCTTTTCGCGTAGAAGACCAGTCGGTGGGATGCCTTATTGTCTGGTCGAAGAAAAGGTGGGTATTCCGACAAAGCGAGGTAGAATTGATACAGCATTTGGTTGAGCTTAGTTCTTTTCAGCTTGCCATGTCAGAGCTGGAGCATCAGAAAACCCTGCGCCAGCAGGCGGAATTCAAGGCCCTGCAGTTTCAGGTGAATCCCCATTTCCTATTTAACGCTTTGAACACGATCGCTTGTGTGTGCAGAGAAGACGCAAAACGGGCAAGAGAATTCCTGGTGATCTTAGCTGATTATTTCCGGTATAATCTGGATGGGAGCCGCTATATGGTGCCGATGGAAGAAGAACTGGAGCATGTAAAGGATTATCTGGAGTTGGAAAAAGGCCGTTTCGAGGATAAGCTTTTAGTGACTTATGAAGTTCCGGAACAGATGGATATCCTGATTCCTACCCTGATCCTTCAGCCGATCGTGGAAAACGCGGTCCGTTACGGAATCAACCGGGAAGGAAAAAGGATCGTTAAGATACAGATCGTGGAAGAAGAAAAAGCCTTCCTGGTGCGGATCAGCGATAACGGAAGAGGATTTCCGCCGGAAGTTCTGGAGAAACTGGAAAACGGAGAGTCCGTAGGGAAAAGCATTGGACTGACTAATGTTAATCAGAGAATGAAGAATACCTATGGAGAAGAAAATGGAGTAAAGATTACGAGCGCTTCCTGTGGAAGCTGTGTGGAACTTAGGTTTATCAAGGGGCCTGCAAAGGAGGGTAATAGTGAGGATAGCGATCGTTGATGATGAGAGACCCGCAAGAAGTGAATTAAAACATCAGCTGGAGGAACTCCTTCCAGACGCTGTGATCGAAGAAGGGGATTCTGGAGCGGCGGCTCTTGTATTGGCCGGGAGCGGAAGATACGACCTGTTTTTCCTGGATATTAATCTGGGGGATATTGACGGGACTGTTTTGGTAAATGCTATCCGAAACATGCAGCAAGGGGTAAAGATCGTGTTTGTCACGGCTTACTCAGAGTATGCGGTCACGGCCTTTGAATTGGGAGTAGAAGATTATGTGCTCAAGCCTTATGATAAAAAGAGACTGAAAAAGGTGCTGGATCGCTGCTGCGGGGAACCAGCGGTGAAGCCGCGGGCAATGCAGGCGAAAAGAATCGCTATTACCCATGAGGGGAAAACGGTGTTTGAGGAGATTGATAAGATCATTTATATTGAGACCTACAACAGAGGATGCAAGATCCATACGGAAACAGGCGAGTATTTTGAAGGGAAGAACTTAGGGGAATTCGAGAAGAAGCTGGAAGGAAGGAGATTCTTCCGGTGCCACAAAAGCTATCTGATCAACCTTGAGAAAGTGAGGGAAGTATTTCCCTGGGGAAACAGCAGCTTTGGCCTGCGGATGCGGGGATGTGAAGATACTGTGCTCCCGGTGGGAAGGGAGAAAACAAAACTGCTGCGGCAGATGCTGGGATGGTAGCGTCCCCTGGATTTGGACGAAATAGAAAAGCGGACGGAAAAATCAATAGGGCTGTGGATTTCGCGATATGAGAATCCGCAGCCCTATTCAGGGTCATCCTTTATTGTACCTTGCATCTCATACTCCTTCTACAAAGGTATCCAGCACATGGGGCAATAGTTTGTCGCTGTATTCAGACAGAGAGTACTTTCCCTTGAACAGGGCCCAGTCATAGAGAACGGCCCTTTCATACATGGCATAGATATCCATCAGTTCTTCCGCGGTGCTGGTATTCTTGAATTCTCCCCGCTTCAGCCCGTCTTCCAGGATCTCCGTGACCCATTTGAAATAAAAGCGTTTTTGGTCGGCCAGAGATTTTTTATCTTTCGTGATGAGCTGAGAGGAATAAAGATACGCCAGCAGCTTGATATCTACGCTGGTCTCGATCATATAAAACAGCTCATGATTTAAAAATAACAGTTTATCGTAGGCGGATAGATTTGGATCGATCACGGCCGCCAGTTCTTCATACTTTTCATCAAACAGATAAGACAAAGAATTCAGGAGCGCCTCTTTGCCTTTGAAATAATGATAAAATGTGCCCTTGGAAGTCCGGGAGGCGGCAATGATATCATCTACAGTCGTTTGGTCGTATCCGTTTTTGTAAAACAGATTCCAGGCCGCCTTGACGATGCGGCTCTTGGTCGATCTCCTTTTGCGCGGCATTGGCATCAGTCCCTTCAAAGTTGATAAATTTATAGAAATAGAAGCGGATTATGGAAAATCCGCTTCTATCCTTTTTGTCATGAAATATTCCGTTCTTTCCGCAAGCGGCGATTAGCCAACCTGGAATCCATATTTCAATGGATCTGTCGGGTCGATCAGATATGTAGCGACACCTGTCAGGTAAGCGCTTCCGGTGATCATCGGAATAACCGCGTCGTAATCGGCAACCTTTGTTGTCTCTTTGATCACACCTTTGAATAAGCTTCCCATGAAGCTCTCATAACGGAATTCTTCGCCTACTTTAATCTCTCCCCAGTGATGCAAAGTAGCAAGTTTCGCGCTGGTACCAGTTCCGCATGGAGAACGGTCAGCCATAGCATCTCCGAAGATAACTACGTTTCTTAAGTCAGCTTTGTCTGGATTTGGAGTCGGGCCATAGAACTCAACCAAGTCAACAGTGTCGATGTCCAGCAGAGGATGTTTTACCGGAATCTCTTTGTTGATGACATCCAGCATCTTCATTCCAAGAGCGGTGTAAGCCGGAACGCTCTTAGCGTTGATCTCGCCGATATCAAGCTGTGTTGTGTCTACCAGAGCGAAGAAGCTTCCGCCGAAGGAGATCGTGAACTTGATCTCTTTGCCGTCGATGGTCACAGTCTGGTTCTCTTTGTAAACGAAAGCCGGTACGTTTGTCAGAGTTACGCTCTCAACTTTTCCGTCTTTCACGATAGCCTTGGTACGGATCAATCCTGCGGGAGCGTCCAGAACAACTTCGTTTTCTCCCTCGTGAGACTCAACAAGACCTGCTTCAACAGCAACGGTAACCGCGCCGATGGTGCAGTGTCCGCACATGTTCAGGTATCCGCCTGTATCCATGAACATAACGCCGAAATCAGCCTCTTTGTTGACAGGCTCGCACAGGAAAGCGCCGAACATATCGTGATGTCCTCTTGGTTCGAACATCAGAGCGGTACGAACGTTGTCGTAATTCTCTTCCATCCATTTTTTCTTTTCGATCATAGTGTTGCCCTGCGGCTCCGGGAATCCGCCGATGACCATACGGCAGAACTCGCCTTCGGTATGGGCATCTACAACCTGAAGAGCTGCCTCAAACCGGTTGAAGTTAACATTTGCTTTTAACTCCATAATAAATACCTCCTTAAAGTAAATGAAATACTTCTTTCTTATAGACATAATCTATAAGACTGCGGGACCATGAAAGAAAACCCCCAAGTTTTCAGCCTGTCCCATCCCCTGATGTGAATACTTTAACGACAGAAAATTAACAAATAGACTGCGTTCTAGTATCTCGTTCAGTTCGTTATCTTTATTATGGCCGAAAAGCCTTGAAAAGTCAACGCCTTTTTGATATTATAAAAATAGTCAAAAATGGTTGAAATAAAAGGGAATGTGTGCTATTGTAATAGGGCGTGAGACAAACGCATGGGGGTAGATGGGTGACTGGTGTGCCTCCTAGTCTTCAAAACTAGTGTGGGGCGTTAAGAGCGTCCTGGGTGGGTTCGATTCCCACATGCCCTCGCCAAAAAAGAACCAAAGCATGTTAAAAAAATAGCATGTGATACATATAGATAGATTTTATAGATCAAATCAGTTTTGTATTGAGGGGAAGAATAAGTAAGGAGACCAGAGCGTTTCGTTTTACTTATATATATAAAAAAGAAAAGGAGATATGTGTCATGGGAAATGTACAGTTGTTATTGCGTCAGCATGTGGGCGCACCCTGCGCGCCATGTGTAAAGGTTGGGGATGACGTAAAAAAAGGTACGCTCATCGCGACTCCTACCGGACTTGGAGCTAATATTTTCTCCAGTGTCTATGGAAAAGTCGCTGAGATCACAGATGATAGGATCATCATCGAGCCTGCGGACGAGCAGCCGGATGAGTTTGTGCCGATCGACGTACCTGCGGATGCTTCCAAACTTGATATGGTGAAAGCAGCAGGAATCGTTGGAATGGGCGGAGCCGGATTCCCGACAGGCGTCAAGCTGAATATCAATCTGGCGGAGACTCCGCTGGCAGAGCTGGATCCGGAGATCAACCCGGAACTTCCGGCAGATTTCAAACTGGAGCACAGCTATATCCTGATCAACGCGGCAGAGTGCGAACCTGGATTGGAGCACAATATCAAGCAGCTTGTAGAGCAGACAGATAAGGTGATCCGTGGTGTGAAATACTGTATGGAGATGACTCACGCAGATAAAGCGATCTTCGCGATCAAGAAGAAACATCACGAGGCGATCAAACATCTGGATGCGGCGCTGAAAGGCGAGCCCGACATTTCCATGCACTTCCTGGCGGATATCTATCCGATGGGCGAGGAACGTGCAGTAGTAAGAGAATGTCTGGGAATCAATCTTACACCAACCCAGCTTCCGTCAGCAGCAAGATCTGTTGTAGTGAACCTGGAAACGGCCGCTAAAGTGGCTGAGGCGATCGATGAGAAGAAGCCATGTATCAGCAAGAACCTGACTGTTCGTGGAAAACTCAACGGCGGCAACGCTGCTCACGTATTCATGGACGTACCTGTTGGAGTCAGCGTAGGCGAGCTGATCGAGAAAGCTGGCGGCATTGATGGAAAATACGGTGAAATTGTTATGGGCGGAGCCTTCACAGGAAAGTCCACAACAGAAGATGAGCCGATCACCAAGACTACAGGAGGAATCCTGGTCAGCGTTGAGTTCCCGGATCTTCATGGGGCAAACGTGGGAATCCTTGTCTGTGCCTGCGCCGGAAGCGAAGAGCGCTTAAGAGAGATCGTACAGAAGATGAACGGCAAAGTCGTATCTATGTGCAGATGCAAACAGGCTATCGAAAGCAAGCCGGGGGCGCCGCTGAAGTGTCTGCGGCCGGGCAATTGTCCTGGACAGGCTAAGAACAATATCCAGTTCAAGAAGGACAAATGTGAATATATCGTGATCGGAAACTGTTCCGATTGTTCCAACACGGTAATGGCTTCCGCTCCGAAGATGGGCCTGAAGGTATTCCATCAGACAGACCATGTGATGAGAGCGGTTGGACATCCTCTTTACAGAACTTTGAAAGTGTCTAAAGAGGTCAGCCAGGATATTGATTTCTAAAATATCCAAGGTATTACTGCTGCCTGTGGCAGGGCGGGGGACCCCCGATTCCCCTGCTGGGGAGGAGCGAGAGGTGTCTCCCCGGCCGCAAGCGGTTGTATATATAACATCTTATTCCTGTTACAAGGATGTAAGCAAACAAAACAAGGAGGGAAAACAATATGTCAATCACAGCTGAAACAGCGAAAGAACATGCTCATGATCCTGCGGTATTGTGTTGCAGAGCCGAAGCTGGAATTACAATTGAGCCGGCAAACCTGGAGGACCCGGCAATCTTTGACGATCTGGTAGATTCCGGATTATTAAGCCTGGATGGCTGCCTGACCATTGAAGAAGTTTTAGGAGCAAAACTGACAAAGACTTGTGATTCTCTCTGCCCGCTGACTGCTGACGTTCTGGATGGCGTGAAAGCCCCAAGCGTACCGGCAGCAGAAGAAGCAGCAGAAGAGGAAGAAGCAGCGGCTCCAGTTGCGCCTGCAGCACCGGTTGCGCCGGCAGCAGGCGGCGTTATGAGAATCCACATCGGAGAAGGAAAGGATATCAACCTTGAGATTCCGGTTGGAGCGCTTGGAGCAGGCGGAGCGGCAGTTCCGGTACCAGCTGAGGCGGCAGCGGCGATTGAAGGCGCGGCAGCACCTGCAGAAGCTGGAGAAGAGAAGGTTGTAAGAACCCTGACAAGAAAGCACTTCACGATTACAGAGGTTAAGAGAGGACCAGAGACCAAGATCGAGGGAACTACTCTTTACATTCGTGAGGGAATTGAAGCTGATGTTATCGCAGATCAGGAATTGGTAAAAGATTTCCACTTGGAGATCATCACTCCTGACAACTATCATACCTATTCTGAGACTATCATGGATGTTCAGCCGATCGCTACAAAAGAAGGCGATGCTGACCTTGGTACTGGTGTGACAAGAGTTCTGGACGGCGTTGTAATGATGCTGACAGGTACAGACGAAGACGGTGTTCAGATTGGTGAGTTCGGTTCTTCTGAGGGATACCTGGATGAGAACATTATGTGGAATCGTCCTGGATGCCCGGATAAAGGCGAGATCTTCATCAAGGGTAACATTGTGATCCAGGAGAAGACCAACATGGAGCGTCGTGGACCTATGGCTGCCCACACCGCATTTGATATCATCACACAGGAAATCCGTGAAGTGATGAAAGAACTGGATGAAAGCCTTGTTGCTGAGACAGAAGAACTGAATCAGGTTCGCCGTCCTGGCAAGAAGAAAGTTGTTATCGTAAAAGAGATCATGGGACAGGGAGCTATGCATGATAACTTTATCCTGCCTGTAGAGCCTGTTGGAATCCTTGGCGCAAGAGCAAACGTAGACTTAGGAAACGTTCCGGTATGCGTATCTCCGTTGGAGGTTCTGGATGGATGTATCCACGCTCTTACCTGTATCGGACCTGCTTCCAAGGAAATGTCCAGACATTACTGGAGAGAGCCACTGGTTCTGGAAGCCCTGCATGATGAAGAAGTTGACCTTTGCGGCGTTGTATTTGTAGGAAGCCCGCAGATCAACGCAGAGAAGTTCTATGTATCCAAACGTGTTGGACACACCGTAGAAATGATGGACGTAGACGGAGCTTTCGTTACAACAGAAGGTTTCGGAAACAACCACATCGACTTCGCAAGCCATATCGAGCAGATCGGTATGAGAGGCGTGCCGGTAGTTGGTATGTCTTACTGTGCGGTACAGGGAGCTCTGGTTGTTGGTAACAAACACATGATGTACATGGTTGACAACAACAAATCTGAGTCCGGTATCGAGAACGAAGTTCTTGGCTGCAATACTCTTTGTGAAGAGGATGCGATCCGTGCTCTGGCTATGCTGAAGACAGCTATGGCTGGCGAGGAAGTAAAAGCTGCCGAGAAGAAGTGGAATCCGAACGTTAAATCTACAAACGTAGAGCTGATCGAAGCTGCTTACGGCAAGAAAGTTGACCTTGTTGATAACGAGCAGTCCCTGCCGATGAGCCAGAAACGTAAGGAAAAATACGACTAATCCAGGTGTTTCTAAATGAACAATGAACGCTTGAATTACGGTGACAAGATCATTTATATGGAAGGCGTGATCGTTGCTGTTGATGATTGCAGCATCAGCGTGGATCTGAAAGGGCGCCTGGGGTTCTTTAAAGCTCCAAAGCGAATGTTCATCTGCGACACAGAACCCAAAGTGGGGCAGGAAGTGGGATGGAACATGAGTTTCCCGGAGCAGCTGGGACCAGAGATAAATGATAAATATGTCAGCAACATTGAGAAAGAACGGCGCAAACAAGAAGAAATGCGTGCGCGTTTGGATAATAAGGAGGTCTAAAAATGAGTTTAACGGTTGTTAAAGGTTTACAATCTGAAATCTTCGTTCCTATTACTCCACCGGCAGTATGGACTCCTGTAACAAAAGAGCTGAAAGATATGTCTATCGCTCTTGCGACAGCAGCAGGTGTTCACAAGAAGGATCAGGAAAGATTTAATCTTGCTGGTGACTTCACCTGGAGAAAAATTGAGAACACCACACCATCTAGCGAACTGATGGTATCCCACGGTGGATATGACAACAGTGATGTTAACAAGGACATCAACTGTATGTTCCCGATCGACAGAATCCATGAACTGGCAGCAGAAGGCTTCATCAGAGCCTGCGCTCCGGTACACGCTGGATTCATGGGCGGTGGCGGAAACCAGGAGAAATTCAAAGGAGAGACTGGTCCGGCTATCGCACAGATGTTCAAAGAAGAGGATGTAGACGCAGTAATCCTCACCGCTGGCTGAGGTACCTGCCACCGCTCTGCAGTATTGGTGCAGAGAGCGATTGAAGAAGCTGGAATTCCTACAATTATTATTGCAGCTCTTCCTCCGGTTGTTCGTCAGACCGGTACTCCTCGTGCAGTTGCTCCGCTGGTTCCTATGGGAGCTAACGCTGGTGGACCGCACAATGTTGAACAGCAGACACAGATCGTAAAAGCGACACTTGAGCAGTTGATCAAGATCCAGACACCTGGAACGATCGTACCACTGCCATACGAGTATGTAGCTAAGATCTAAGGAATGTTTGGAAAGGGCAGATGTAAACATCTGCCCTTTTTTGAAAACAGCGAAATCGCAAAGCGATGGAGCTGGCGTTCTCGGGAAACTTAGGAGGTGAAAAGTTTGGCAGAAAAAGAAATTGATCTGAGACGTCTTGTGATCAAAGCTTTCCACATGACGGACGTAGAGTGGGGAGAGCATAATGATGTGACCGTTGACGGACATATGACGGTCAGTAAAGAGATGATCGATCAGCTTGTGGCAGAAGAAGAATATCTGGAAAAAATTGATATCCAGATCATAAAACCAGGGGATCATGACCGCTGGACGAATACAATCATGGACATTATTCCAATTTCTACGAAAGTCCTTGGAAAGCTGGGAGAGGGAATCACGCATACACTTACAGGCGTATATGTGATGCTCACAGGCGTGGATGTGAATGGGAAACAGTGTCACGAATTTGGGTCTTCAGAGGGCAATCTGAAAGAACAGTTATACTTAAACCGGGCAGGAACACCGGGAGACAATGATTATATCATCTCTTTTGATGTAACATTGGCGGCAGGCATGGGACAGGAGCGGCCAGGTCCGACAGCGGCACACCGGGCATGTGATAAGTTTATCCAGACCTACCGTGATAAGATGAAAAAATTCAAAGGCGAGAAATGTACAGAACGTCATGAATATCATGATATTGTAAGACCTGGGAAGAAACGGGTGCTGATCGTAAAACAGGTGGCAGGCCAAGGGGCAATGTATGATACTCACCTGTTTGCGAAAGAGCCTTCCGGTGTAGAAGGCGGACGCTCGATCATCGATATGGGCAACATGCCGATCCTGGTTACGCCCAATGAATATAGGGACGGAATCATCCGGTCTATGCAGTAAGGAGGTGTAAGTATGGGAATCGGACCATCGACAAAAGAAACATCCCTGCATCATTTCAGAGATCCGCTTTTGGATGTAGTGTCCGCGGATACAGATTTGGATCTGATGGGAATCATTATTGTTGGAACACCAGATGATAATGAGGATAAGATGCTGGTAGGAACGAGAACCGCAGTTTGGGCAGAGGCCATGCGCGCGGATGGAGTGATCCTGTCTTCCGATGGCTGGGGGAACAGTGACGTGGATTATACCAACACCTGTGAACAGCTTGGTACAAGGGGAATTGCTGTGACCGGACTGAATTTTAGCGGTACGGTAGCGCAGTTTGTAGTAGTAAATGATTATCTGGATGGAATCATAGACATTAATAAGAGCGCTGACGGAACAGAAACGAATGTGGTAGGCGAGAATAATATGGTAGAGCTGGATTGTAAGAAGGCAACGGCGCTTTTGAAATTGAAAATGCGTCAGAACGACCAGAAAAGATAACATCCAGGAGTTCATGCAAGAAAAAGCACGACATTTTCATGCCGTGCTCTTTCTTTTGGTATGTCATTGAGAGGTTTTTGTTGCATCGCAGTTTTGTTTATATCATATACAAAGCTGGGGAATGCTTTTCCAAAAAGGATGTATATATAATTTGGAGTCTGCCGCCGCAGGAGTAATCTTGGGGGGAATACTCGGCGGCGGCGCAACTGCAATAACAACCATATATAAATGGTCATCCGATGCGGATCAGATTTTAAAAAGGGCAGTCTCCAACCCTTTGGAAACCGCCTTTGGTTTTTGCCACATCCAAGATGGTTATAATATACCACCGGCCAGTGAAGAAGTCAATCTCCAGGAAAGAAAAACAGAAAATTTGTATAATTATACAATTATTAAAGAAAAATTGAATTTCCTTTGTAGAGTTTCAATAAGATACCAAGGTAAAACTGCGCTATATTAAAGTGAAATAAAGATATAAGATGGACCAGACGGATTATTTCGATTTTCCGGTGGGAAAAGCGGCGGCGATATGATATAATACAGCTATCCGTGAGGAGAAAGTAAAGAGTCCACAGGAGAGAGAAAGATGGAAAAGAAAGAACAGATGGAATATACGGATCCGAGGAAAAATTATTACACCGTACATATCCGGCGGGATACAAAATTAATGATGACGTTTATCAAGTTTCAAAATCGGGTCAGTCATCCCAGAGTAACCTTTAACTTGTTCGTCACAGGCGCGCTGCTGGCGGCTCTGCCTACGGTGATCAAAGGGATGGCGTTCCCGGGAGTGATCATAAGCTATGGAATGGGAGGGCTTCTGATCCTGATGGCTCTGTTCCGCCAATATCTTACCCTGTCTATGATGAAAAGCAATCCGGAGATAAAAGAGAATGAAGAGATTAGATACTACTTTGGGAATTCCGGAGTAAGGGCGGTACATGAATCCTTTGAAGAAAATATGGGGTATTACAAGAATGTGTACCGCGTCTGGGAAGATGAAAAAACCTACTACGTGGGAATGAATGAAGAAGATCTTCTGATCCTTCCAAAAGAGGGATTTGAAGAAGGGGATGAAAAAGAATTCCGGCAGTTTATGCTGGATAAGAGCGGAGCGGATTATCGATGGACTCCTGTAAGGGTTACAAACCAGTGGAAGAACTTTTTAGTAAATACAAAAAACAGGATTACACAGCTTAGGATGGAAGCCCAAGAGCAGGAAAAAGAAAAAAAGAAGTAGAATCAAGAAGAAAAAGGCGTTTGTATGGATTCCATACAAACGCCTTTCTTATGTTCTATATTCAGTTGATTAAGCTGCAGAGCCTTT
This sequence comes from uncultured Mordavella sp., assembly GCA_902406105.1. Taxonomy (GTDB): domain Bacteria; phylum Bacillota; class Clostridia; order Lachnospirales; family Lachnospiraceae; genus Massilistercora. The sequence goes on along the minus strand of CABPCP010000017.1, from coordinate 9,299 downwards.
CTTGATCGCGTCATGCAGATACAGGAATGCTGTGATGTAAACGATAACAGCGATAACCTTGGTCAAAGTATCCAGCGGTAAGCTGGAAACGAAAGCGTACGCTACATATACGCCGATCGCGCCAAAGATTGCCTGTGTCCAGCAAGCTACCATGTCGTATCTTCCCTGAGCGATGAATTTCGGGCCATTACCGAATGCCATCAGGTATGCGCAAGATCCCATCATAGCTGGGAACGCACATCCGGCATCCATACCAAGCGCCAAAACCATAGCCATACAAGGTGCGTACAGACCAACACCGATACTCATCAGAGCGCCGAAGATAAAGTTGCCGGCAACGGCGATCACGAGTTTTACTCCACGAAGTCCAAGCTCAGTACCAATCGTGCCGAAAGGTCCAACAGCGAAAACTTTCATAAGGATTACAGTAGCCAGAATAAACAAACCTACGAACAATGCGTAACGAACTTTCTTCCGGTCGAATTTGGTTACAATGTCGGCCATTACGAAAGAACCAGCTACAGAAGCAATCAGCATAAGTACAAGTGTCAGGATATCCATATCTACAAAACCAAAGAACAGGAACGCCTCCACACATACAGGGATTGTATCACCTACGTTCAGAGTACCAGGAACCAGGATATCGTCTACAGACTTCGTCAGCTTAAAGGAAGCAGAAGACGGAGCAAAAGAACCGATTCCCAAAGTATCCAGGAAGTTAGCTACAAATCCAGTAATAGAAGTAGCGATAAGGTTCTTTGGCTGTTTTCCCTTCGCCCACAGTTCCTCACCAGTCATTCCAGTTGCAGGATCTTTCTCCGGGTTTGCACGGAGCTGTTTGTTCTTTCTGAGCATCAGAACAATGTTCAGGATAATGCCGATCACGCACAATCCTTTCATGATATACATTGCCATAAAAACATCCCTCCAGATTATTGATATATGAAATTGTAAAGGTTACAAGCATATACATATTGTACAATCTCAAATCCACAACCCCCCGATTTGTTGTGGATTTGAATAAAATATGAATGCTCTATATGTATCCTACCAGAAGAATTGTTAAAAGTCAATCAAACCACGAAAAAAAGCGTGGCTAACCACGCTTTTTTTAAAAACTGTCCAATTATGTCTTTATTTTGATCTGCTGGCATCGTGGAAAAACAGGAGCGCGCAGATCACCATGACTACGCATACCAAGTAAGTCAGTAAAGTAAGCGGCAGCGATGTTACGATAAATCCAGCGATCAGAACACCGATGGATCCGGAGATGATCATAGGGATCGTGGCGGCTCTCTGATATTTTCCTTCCTTAATAAAAGTAATTCCGCAGGCCGGACACAGGAACGCGCAGGACCCCATCATGATCGGGAAGGCCACATCCGCGCTCATGCCAAGCAGGAGTACAAGAGCCATACAAGGAGCATATAAGCCGATGCCTGCCGTCATAAGAACACCCAAGATAAAGTTGGCGATCACACCGATCGCCAGCATTGCGCCGGACAGCCCCCTGGCGGTGCCGATCATGCCGAATGGCCCCACGGCGTTGATCTTACACAATGTAATGGCCGCGACGATCAAGAGAGCAACACCCATAATGACACGAATCTTCATGATATCCATTTTGGATATGATCTTAGCTCCGAGTACAGAGCCTATGATGGCGGCAGCGATCATTAAGACCAGAGTCAGAGGATCCACATCGATCCGAGTCATAGTAATGGTAGCTTCCACGCAGATCGGGATACCAAAAGCTACATTTAGAGTTCCGGGGATCAAGTCGTCAGAGACAGCCTTGTTGAACTTCCATGCGGAAGTGGCGATGGCATAGCTTCCAATTCCCAGAGTGTCAAAAAAGTTTGCTACCGCGCTGACAAGTACATTGTACCCCATTTTTGTCTTGTCGAGTTCGTCTTTGTGGGCGATCACGTCTTTGGCCAGTATGACGAAAAATACTGCGGCAAAGGCCCACATGATGATAAGTAAGATAGTTGCGGCGCTCATAAAACCTCTCCTTCCTTTTTATGGATAATATCCAAATTTATTTTAAAATACCAAAGAGTGTCAGAAGAATGACGATCATAAAGAAAGGAACCACTGCAACGGTCAAAATCTTTTCATAGGTCGTAACCGTACCAAATTTACCGTTGTTGGTAACTTCTTTTTCATAGTCCTTAAATCCCCATACCTTAGCGATAAAAACACAGACCAGGATACATCCGATCGGCATCAGGAGATATGCGGAGAAGGTATCCAGCCAGTCGTATATACCAAGCGGGACATAGCCGGTGGCATCGAACCACGGGAGCTTCACATCGCTGAGTATTCCAAAGCCGAGAGAAGCGAAGATATTGCCGATGCCGATGATGGCGGCGGTCAGCAGGGTTGCTTTTGTCCGTCCCATATGTTTGTTGTCTTCGAAGGTCCGGATGGAGATTTCGAAGAAGCTGAACAGGGAGGACAATACCGCGAAAAGGATCGCCAGGAAGAAACAGATCCCGATGAATCTTCCGCCGGGCAGTTTGTCAAAGATATCCGTCATAACATTGAAGACCAGGCTTGGTCCCGCGGATTCGATATCCACACCGCCGGAGAAAGCGGAAGGTACGACTACAAATCCCGCCAAGATCGCGGCGGCTGTATCAAAGACAGAAACCATGACCGCATCGCTTTTCAGATTATTCTCCTTTGGAATGTTGGCGCCCAGTGTAACATACAGACCCCAGCCGATGCCGACGGAGAACAGAACCTGTACCGCCGCCTGAGCGAAAGTATTGAAGCTGAACTTGCTGAAATCCGGAAGCAGATAGTATTTCACGCCTTCCATGGCGTTTTCGTTTACGAATAACGCCCAGATCCCGCAGATGATCAGCAAGGCAAAAAGTGTAGGCATCATGACTTTGGCTATTTTTTCTACAGTGTTTGTGATGCCGAAATACAGGACAACTGATACAAATATCAGAATAAGCATAGCCCAAATAATCGGTTCAACGGTCGAGGTGGTAAAAGCGTCAAAATATGCTTGTTTGTCAGAGCCGAAATCACCGCTGATGATATACTGAGAGGTGTATTTTGCCACCCATCCGCCGACAACAACATAATACATACAGATCATGATCGTACAGATGGTGGCGATCCAGCCGGCGAATCCCCACCTTTTATTGATTCGCTGGAAAGCGGTTACCGTATCTTTTCCTGTGTAGCGTCCAATAGCAGTCTCCATCTGCACCATCGGGTGCCCCATCAGCGCGACAACGATGATATAGACGACCAGGAATACACCTCCGCCGCCTTGATAGGCAAGATAAGGGAAACGCCAGATATTTCCCAGACCTATGGCGGCGCCTGCCGCTACCATAAGATAGCCAAAACGAGAGCCCCATTGACGAGTTTCTGAGTTTGTCTGATTACTCATAATCACACGTCCTTTCTTGCGGAGAATGTCAAGATTCCTGTTGTGCCGGCAAATGATGAAATATGATACATTACTCCTTTTTGGATGGATCAAGAAATAAAAAAAGGCGCTCGCCACGAATTGTGAGAGCACCTTTGTTTACTCAATCCTCTTTTTCAGTATATCGCTTTGTGAAGGAAGTGTCAATAAAAATATTAGAAAAACTAATATCAACATTAGAAAAAGTTATACCTTGTCCCTGAAAATTCTAGTCATCCAGTAAAAAATCTTTTGCATACTCCAGGAAAATCCGGGAAGCCGGAGAAAGATCCTTAAAGGATGCGTAAGCCAGGCCAAGCTGGCGGGAAACCCCAGGCCTGATCCGGCGGCAGACAAACCCGCCTACCTGCCCTCTTAAGAGGAGTCCTGGAAGGATCGTGATGCCAAGGCCATGCTCTACCATAGAGAGCACGGAGAATTCATTGATAGAGACATATCGAATATCCGGTTTGATGTGATACTGTTTAAGAACACGGTGGATATCGCTGTCCGGCGCGTATTCTGTGGTAACAAACGGGACGCCTTCGAATTTCTCGATCGGGATCTCGTCGTACTCTGTAAAGGGATGTCCTTCTGGAAGGACCGCGAATAATTCATCATCCATAACAGGAAGGAAATCATAATGATGGCCCGCCTGATAGCTTAGGAACCCGATATCGACCCGGCGTTCTTGGATCCAGTCGGCCAGTTCGCCTTCCAGTCCCTCCACGATTTTAAAATGGATATCAGGATGACAGCGCTGGAATTCCTGGATGATCTTGGGAATCCAGTGGATAGAACAACTCAGGTACGTGCCGATTTTGATCACGCCTATTTGAGCGCCCTTTAAAGAAGCGATCTCCTGACGAACGACCTCATCGGCGTTTAAAAGAGCGCGGACAGAAGGAATCAGAGACTGGGCCTCTCCGGTCAGCCGCATTCCATGGCTGTCTTTGACAAATAGGGAGAAGCCGACGTCCTTTTCCAGAGCTTTCATCATCTGGGTGATGCCTGATTGGGTGTATCCCAGTTCTTCCCCGGCTCGGGTGAAACTGCCAAAATCATCGACCGCCAGCATGACCTTCCATCTTTTGAGATCCATAGTCTTTACAACTCCTTCCTAATAACCGTACAATAGAATCCGTGATCACTTGTTATAGTAGCGGAAACGATAAAGAAACACAAGAGATAAAACAGCAGGGAGCAGATAAGAAATAAAAAAACGTATATTGTACGAAAAAAAATACAAGAATTAGAAGAAAAGCCTTGAAAAAAATGGAATCATCAGATATACTGAAAAAGCTGTGACATTGATAGCTGTGAAGCGTGAGGTTGCTGCCCTTAAGTGGCAGGTTTTCCGTGGAGCGAATGTCAAGTTAGGAAACTGGCGACAAGTCACTGTACGAATCACAACTGATTACTGATTACCACAAGGGAAAAGTATGAAACAACGTGTGAGTTTCTCACGACACACACGGGAGAGTGTACAGTCACCGCTTGTCGTACTGAAGTGAAAAGTACGAAAAGGAGGCGACTTTTTTTATGGCAAGTCAAGTAATGAGAATCACACTGAAAGCGTATGACCATCAGCTGGTGGATGCATCCGCGAAGAAAATCATCGACACTGTTAAGAAGAATGGATCACAGGTGAGCGGACCGGTACCGCTTCCGACGAAAAAGGAAGTAGTTACTATCTTAAGAGCGGTTCACAAATACAAAGATTCCAGAGAGCAGTTCGAGCAGAGAACTCATAAAAGACTGATCGATATCATCACACCGACCCAGAAGACGGTAGATGCGTTGTCCAGACTGGAAATGCCGGCAGGTGTGTATATTGATATCAAAATGAAAACCAAATAAGAACACAGTAATTCCTAACATTTAGGATGAACGTCTGGAAAAGACGTTCCGCTGTAAATCACAGGAGGTATTTATAATGAAGAAAGCGATTTTGGCTACCAAGGTGGGGATGACCCAGATCTTCAATGAAGATGGAACACTGACGCCGGTTACCGTGCTTCAGGCTGGACCCTGTGTAGTAACACAGATCAAGACGGTTGAGAATGACGGATATGACGCGGTGCAGGTGGGATTTGTTGACAAGAAAGACAAGATTGTCAATAGAGACAAAGGCGGAAAGAAAGAGATCGTACACCGCCACGGAGTGACCAAGGCTGAGCAGGGACATTTCGCGAAAGCTGGCGTGTCAGGAAAGAGATTCGTTAGAGAGTTTAAGTTTGAGAACGCAAGTGAGTATGAGCTTGCGCAGGAAATCAAAGCTGATATTTTTGAGGCTGGCGACAAAGTTGACGCTACAGCAATCTCCAAAGGTAAGGGATTTCAGGGCGCCATCAAGAGACATGGACAGCACAGAGGACCTATGACTCATGGTTCTAAGTTCCATCGCCACGCGGGTTCCAATGGAGCCGCTTCTGATCCGAGCAAAGTATTCAAAGGAAAGAAGATGCCTGGACAGATGGGCAACAAGAAAATCACCATCCAGAACCTGGAGGTTGTGCGTGTAGACGCGGAGAACAACCTGCTGCTGATCAAGGGTTCTGTACCGGGACCAAAGAAATCTCTGGTAACGATCAAAGAAGCGGTAAAAGCGAACTAGGTTTTGACGAGGAAGGAGGAGACTTAAGATGGCAAACGTATCTGTTTATAATATCGAAGGTAAAGAAGTTGGTACGATCGATTTAAGCGATGCGGTATTTGGTGTTGAGGTAAACGAGCACCTGCTGCATATGGCGGTCGTAAGCCACCTTGCGGCAAAACGTCAGGGAACACAGAAGGCCAAGACACGTTCTGAAGTTTCTGGCGGAGGAAGAAAACCATGGAGACAGAAAGGAACAGGCCACGCAAGACAGGGCTCCACAAGAGCGCCACAGTGGACAGGCGGCGGAATTGTATTCGCTCCGGTGCCGAGAGACTATTCCTTTAAGATGAATAAGAAAGAGAAAAGAGCGGCTCTGAAATCTGCGCTTACTTCCAGAGTAGAAGAGAAGAAATTTATCGTAGTTGATAAGCTGGCATTTGACGAGATCAAAACAAAGAACTTCGCAAATGTGCTGAAAAACCTGGACGTAACAAAGGCGTTGGTTGTATTGGAAGATGGAAACACAAACGCTGAACTGTCAGCAAGAAATATCGCTGATGTTAAGACGGCTAAGATCAACACCATCAACGCGTACGATGTTATGAAGTATAACACAGTGATCGCGACAGAAGCTGCGGCCCGCAATATCGAGGAGGTGTACGCATAATGGCTAATATTCAATATTATGATGTCATCCTGAAGCCGGTTGTGACAGAGAAGAGTATGGAGCTTATGGGAGAAAAGAAATATACCTTCCTGGTTCATCCTGAAGCAACCAAATCCCAGGTTAAAGAAGCGGTAGAGAAGATGTTTGACGGAGCGAAAGTAAAAAGCGTCAACACCATGAACTATGATGGAAAGAAGAGAAGAGTGCGCGGAACCATGCAGTTTGGAAAGACCGCAAAGAGCAAAAAAGCTGTTGTACAGCTTACCGCGGACAGCGCTGATATCGAGATCTTCGAGGGGTTATAGGCTGAAAGCAGCTTAGTGAAAGCGAGCTTGCAAAGCGAGGTTTGAGGTTAGCGCAAGGCCGTTCTTGGAGCTTGGCGAGGTGTTTCACGAGCCTAGCGAGAAGAACTTCCTTGCGAACATACCCGTTAAGACAGCGCAGATAAACGGATAGAAACCGTGATAATAAACAATCGAAAGGAGAACAATCATGGGAATCAAAACATATCGCCCATATACACCGTCCAGAAGACAGATGACCGGTTCTGATTTCTCTGAGATCACGAAGACCGTGCCGGAGAAATCTCTGCTGGCGCCAAAGAGCAGACAGGCAGGACGTAATAATCAAGGTAAGATCACAGTAAGACACCGCGGAGGCGGCGCAAAGAGAAAATACAGACTCGTTGACTTCAAGAGAAGAAAAGATGGAATCAGCGCAAAAGTTATCGGAATTGAGTACGATCCAAACAGAACAGCGAATATCGCGCTGATCTGCTACGAAGATGGAGAAAAGGCATACATCCTGGCTCCGGAAGGACTGAAAGTCGGCATGAAGGTTATGAATGGGCCGGAAGCCGAGGTGAGAGTAGGAAACTGCCTGCCCCTTTCTGAGATTCCGGTAGGTACTCAGATCCACAACATCGAGCTGTATCCGGGAAGAGGCGGACAGATGGTTCGTTCCGCTGGAAACAGCGCGCAGCTGATGGCGAAAGAAGGAAAATACGCGACTCTTCGTCTTCCTTCTGGAGAGATGAGAATGGTTCCGATGATCTGCAGAGCTTCTGTAGGAGTTGTAGGAAACTCTGAGCACAATCTGATCAATCTTGGAAAAGCAGGACGTAAACGTCACATGGGTATCAGACCGACCGTTCGTGGTTCTGTTATGAACCCGAATGACCATCCGCATGGCGGTGGTGAGGGCAAGACCGGTATCGGACGTCCGGGTCCATGCACACCGTGGGGCAAACCGGCGCTTGGCCTGAAGACCAGAAAGAGAAACAAATCTTCAAACAAACTGATTGTAAGAAGAAGAGACGGAAAAGCGATCAAATAGTTTTCATTAAGGAGGTTAGAACCTATGGCACGTTCTATTAAAAAAGGACCATTTGCAGACGCGAGCCTGCTGAAGAAGATTGACGCGATGAACGCTGCGGGTGAGAAATCAGTCATCAAGACCTGGTCCCGCCGTTCTACCATCTTCCCAAGCATGGTTGGACATACAATTGCCGTTCATGACGGAAGAAAACATGTTCCGGTATATGTAACAGAAGATATGGTTGGACATAAGCTTGGCGAATTTGTGGCAACCAGAACATACAGAGGACATGGAAAAGACGAGAAGAAATCAAAGGTAAGATAATCAGATTGTGAAAGGAGGGCTTATCCATGGCGAAAGGACATAGATCCCAGATCAAGAGAGAAAGAAATGCGAATAAGGATACGAGACCGTCAGCAAAACTGTCTTACGCAAGGGTTTCTGTTCAGAAAGCGTGTTTCGTATTGGACGCCATCAGAGGTAAGGATGTAACGACAGCACTTGGTATTTTAACTTACAATCCAAGATATGCTTCCAGTTTAATAAAGAAATTATTAGAGTCAGCGATCGCGAACGCTGAGAACAATAATGGCATGAATGTTGAGAATCTTTATATCGCGGAGGCTTACGCGAACAAAGGACCAACAATGAAGCGAATCAGACCGAGAGCACAGGGAAGAGCTTACAGGATCGAGAAGAGAATGAGCCACATTACACTTGTGCTGGATGAAAGATAAGGAGGGCAATCATGGGACAGAAAGTTAATCCTCATGGCTTGAGAGTCGGAATCATCAAAGACTGGGATTCCAGATGGTATGCGGAGAAAGACTTCGCTGACTACCTGGTGGAAGACCATGAGATCAGAACGTATCTTAAGAAGAGATTATATAACGCAGGCGTCTCCAGAATGGAGATCGAAAGAGCGTCTGACCGTGTGAAGATCGTGATCTACACCGCGAAACCAGGTGTTGTGATCGGTAAAGGCGGATCAGAGATCGAGAAAGTAAAAGGCGAACTCGCTCGCTTTACAGATAAGAAACTCATCATCGACATCAAAGAGATCAAGAGACCGGATAAGGATGCGCAGCTTGTGGCTGAGAACATCGCTCAGCAGCTTGAGAACCGTATTTCCTTCCGTCGTGCAATGAAATCCTGCATGTCCAGAACTATGAAGTCAGGAGCCCTTGGAGTAAAGACTGCTGTAGCAGGCCGTCTTGGCGGAGCTGATATGGCTCGTACAGAGTTCTACAGCGAGGGTACTATTCCGCTTCAGACATTAAGAG
>CABPCP010000016.1 GCA_902406105.1 uncultured Mordavella sp. | reverse complement strand
GGCGCTGACAGGGGTCGGCGTTACCTTCCCGATTCTTATGCTGGTTTCCGCCTTCAGCGCTTTTGCCGGCATGGGCGGGGCGCCTCTTGCCTCCATTCAGCTTGGCCGCCGCGACAGAGAAAAGGCAGAAGAGATTCTGGGGAATTCCGCCGCCCTTTTGATCCTGTTTTCTATTGTGCTGACGGTAGGGTTTTCTATTTTCAAAACACCGGTGCTCTATGCTTTTGGGGCCAGTGACGCAACCATCAGATATGCGGAAGACTATATTGGCATTTATCTGATCGGAACCATCTTCGTCCAGTTTTCCGTTGGCTTAAATACCTTTATCAGCGGCCAGGGGAACGCGCTGACAGCAATGCTGTCCGTGCTGATCGGAGCAGTCATTAATATCATCCTGGATCCGATCTTTATCTTTTTATTCGGGATGGGGGTCAAAGGCGCGGCTTTGGCGACTATTTTATCTCAGGCGGTCAGCGCCCTGTGGGTAGTCCGCTTCCTGACTTCTGATAAAAGTGTCATCCGACTGAGAAGGCGGTATATGAAGCTTCGCCCGGCGGTGGTAAAACGGATCGGAAGCCTGGGGATCTCCCCATTTATCATGCAGAGTACGGAGAGCCTGGTAAGCGTGACTTTGAATTACGGACTCCAGAAATACGGCGGAGACCTGTATGTGGGAACTATGTCGATCATGACCAGCGTGATGCAGGTGATCACCATACCGATCCAGGGGCTGACCCAGGGAGTGCAGCCGATTACCAGCTACAATTACGGAGCAGGCAATAAAGAACGGGTGAAGGGAACCTTCCTGCGCCTGATCGCCATCTGTCTGACCGGGACGATGATCCTTGGAGGGATCGCCGTTTTCTTTCCCCAGGTATACGTCCGTATTTTTACGCCGGACCAGGAACTGATCGAGATGACCTGCAGGTATATGCCCGTCTATTTCCTGGGAATGACGATCTTCGGCCTTCAATCGGCATGCCAGTCTACCTTCGTGGCCCTTGGACAGGCAAAAGTCTCTGTATTTATCGCCCTCCTGCGAAAAGTGATCCTCCTGATCCCTCTGGCGGTCATTCTGCCAAGGTTTATGGGAGTGACCGGGATCTACCGGGCAGAGCCGATCGCGGATATTTTATCTGTCCTTACTACCAGCATTGTATTCATGATTACGGTGAAAAATATTTTGCGTAATATGGGCAAAAGTGATATGATAAAAAGTGATATGATAAATAGAGAAACTTGCGGTAAAGGAGGGGAAACGTAATGAGCGACTATGTAATTACGGTAAACAGTACGGTAGATGTTCCAAAGGAATGGCTGGAGGAAAGGAACGTACCAGTAGTTCCATTAAAGTATACGATAGATGGCGAGACATATGAAGATATGAACGGTTTGTCCGCCAAAGAGTTTTTTAAGAAAATCCGAGAAGGCAAAATGGCGGTCACTTCTCAGGTGAATCCAGAGGAAGCCAGAGCGGCGCTGGAACCATTTCTGAAAGAGGGAAAGGATGTGCTCCACCTTGGGTTTTCCTCAGGCCTTTCTGGAACCTGCAACAGCATGATGATCGCGGGGGAAGAATTAAGAGAAGCCTATCCGGATCGGAAGGTGATCGTGATCGACACCTTGTGCGCGTGCCTGGGAGAAGCGCTGCTTTTGTATTATGCCCTCAAATTAAAAAATGAAGGGAAGACTATTGAGGAAGTGGCGCAATGGGCAGAAGAAAACAAGCTGCATGTATGCCACGATGTGACTGTGGATGATCTGAACCATCTGCAGAGAGGCGGAAGAGTTTCCAAGACAACGGCTATCCTTGGAACCATGATCCAGATCAAGCCGATCATCCACATGGATGACAACGGAACTCTGCAGGTGATCGGAAAGGAACGGGGAAGGAAAAAATCCCTCAATAAAATCGTGGATATGGCGGCAGAACAGTCGAAAGGCTGGCAGAATGATATTATTATGATCACCCATGGAGACTGTCAGGAAGATGCGGAATATGTGGCGGAACTGGTACGGGAAAAAATGGGGATCGACAATATCCTGATCAATAACATCGGAACGGTGATCGGAAGCCATACCGGACCGGGAGTTGTAGCTGTCTTCTGTATGGGAAACAAACGATAGGATGGAGAACGGATGAAAAAGAATCTTGTGATCGACGGCCAGATGAAAAGGATCTGGCCGTCTGTAAGAGTAGGCTGTCTTCAATATCAGGTCAAAGTAGAGGAAAAGAATCCGGAACTTTGGTCTTATCTGAAGAAAGAAGTATTTAAGAAGACCAAAGATGCGATCTTCGATTATGGAACAGGGGAGATCCCTAATATCAAAGAGTCCAGAGCCGCGTACAAGGCCTTTGGCAAAGACCCCAGCCGCTACCGGGTGTCTTCCGAAGCTCTGGTCCGCCGGATCGGCCAGGGAAAAGGGCTGTATGAGGTCAATACAGTGGTAGATGTGAACAACTTGATCTCGATCGAGTCGGGGTTCTCTGTGGGGTCCTATGACGCGTCCAAGATCGGACAGGATCTTATTTTCCGTATCGGAAGAGAAGGAGAGACATACAAGGGGATTGGGAAAGAGGAGATCAAAATCGATGCTCTTCCGGTGCTGGCGGATGATAAGGGAGCCATCGGAAGCTCTACCAGCGATTCTGAAAGAGCCATGATCACAGAAGAGGCAGAAGAAGTCCTGACACTTATTTATTCCTTTTCCGACAACCAGGATCTGGAGAAGGCTTTGGAAAATGGAAAGAAATACCTGGAAACTTACGCGGACGCAAAAGAGATAGAAGCATGGATCGCGGAATAGAAGGAAAAGAAGTAAAGAAAAATCTTGACAGCAGGAAGAGACTGTGATAGATTAATAGTTGCGTGAAGCAAAAAAGAAAGCAGAGTATCCACTCTCACCATAGCACAAGCGGGTGACTATCGGTTTGATATTGTACAGGAAGAGCAGAAGAGATAGAAAAGTTCTCTATGTTTTCTATGTAGATGTATGAAAGTGGATAGTCGCGAAACTGTTCACTTTTTTAATTTGATCAATGGGGGTGCAGGGAAATTAGCGATTTAATGATTAACGAACAGATCCGGGATAAAGAAGTCCGGGTCATTGGCAGTGACGGACAGCAGTTGGGCATTATGTCGGCCCGTGAAGCTCAAAAACTGGCGTTGGAAGCGGAACTGGATCTGGTGAAGATCGCGCCGAAGGCTCAGCCTCCGGTATGTAAGATCATTGACTACGGGAAATACCGCTATGAACAGGCCAGAAAGGAAAAAGAGGCCAAGAAAAAACAAAAGACGGTGGAAATAAAAGAAGTGCGTCTTTCACCAAACATTGATACCAACGACCTGAATACGAAGGTAAATAACGCCAGAAAGTTTATCAGCAAAGGAAATAAGGTAAAAGTGACCCTGCGTTTCAGAGGACGCGAGATGGCTCATGTTCAGCAGAGCAAACATATCCTGGATGATTTCGCAAAGCTGCTTGAGGATCTGGCGGTCGTGGAAAAGCCTGCGAAATTGGAAGGCAGAAATATGAGTATGGTTTTAACTGAAAAACGTTAAAAATATATTTACCAAAATCAAGGAGGAATTGATCATGCCAAAAATGAAAACGAATCGGGCTGCTGCAAAGCGCTTTAAGAAGACAGGTACAGGAAAGTTAAAAAGAAATAAAGCTTACAAAAGCCATATCTTAACAAAGAAATCCGCAAAGAGAAAGAGAAACTTGAGAAAAGCAACTATTACAGATGCGACAAATGTAAAGAACATGAAGAAAGCGATGCCATATTTATAAAATCTGGCAGAATATTTGAAGGAGGAATAAGAGATGGCAAGAATCAAAGGCGGAATGAACGCTAAAAAGAAACATAATAGAGTATTAAAACTGGCGAAAGGATACAGAGGCGCACGCTCTAAACAGTATCGTGTGGCAAAACAGTCCGTAATGCGCGCCCTGACTTCCGCATATGCCGGAAGAAAACAGCGGAAGCGTCAGATGCGTCAGCTGTGGATCGCGCGTATCAACGCGGCTGCCAGACTGAATGGTTTGTCCTACAGCAAATTTATGCACGGCCTGAAGCTGGCGAACGTTGATATGAACCGTAAGATGCTGGCTGAGATGGCTGTAAATGACGCGGAGGGATTTGCGACACTGGCACAGACAGCCAAAGAAAAATTAGCTTAAATATCTTGACAATGCCACGTTAGAGTGATAAAGTAGCTGTAAACCGGTGAGGAAGAGTGAGTATCTATCGTTGGAACCAGACAGAGAGCCGCAGATGGTGGGATTGCGGTGGATGAGACGATGGAGAATGGACTTCCGAGGGCGAACTGAAAGGGGACTCCCCAAGTAGGCGGGCCGGAGCGGAGCTCCGTTATCAAAACCAGCGTATGATGGTACGTATGAGTGGATATATGATAAGTATATCAAGCTGGGTGGCACCGCAGGAGTAGATTTTGATACTCTTGTCCCTGCAATTGTTATTGTGTGGGATAAGGGTATTTTTTATTGAGTTCATGGAAGTACCCTTTCCCTGAAGACCAGATCAAAGAAAGGAGAAACAAAAATGAACGAACAGAAAATTCCTTACAAAATCTACCTGGATGAGAGCGAGATGCCAAAGACATGGTACAATGTGCGGGCAGATATGAAGAATAAGCCGGCGCCGTTGTTAAATCCTGGGACCCATAAGCCCATGACAGAAGAAGAGCTTTCCACTGTGTTCTGCAAAGATCTGGTGGAGCAGGAACTGGATAATGAAAATCGTTATATTGAGATTCCAAAAGAAATACAGGACTTCTATAAGATGTATCGCCCGGCGCCTTTGGTAAGAGCTTACTGTCTGGAAGAGCGGCTGCAGACCCCTGCTAAGATCTACTACAAATTTGAAGGCAACAATACCAGCGGCAGCCACAAACTAAACTCGGCTATTGCCCAGGCCTACTACGCTAAGAAGCAGGGGCTGAAAGGCGTGACGACAGAGACTGGGGCAGGCCAGTGGGGAACCGCTCTGGCTATGGCCTGCGCCTACCTGGAATTGGACTGCAAGGTATTTATGGTAAAATGTTCCTACGAACAGAAACCGTTCCGCCGGGAAGTGATGCGCACCTATGGAGCCAGTGTTACCCCATCTCCTTCTATGGAAACAGAAGTGGGGAGAAAAATTCTGGAACAGCATCCCGGAACGTCAGGGAGTCTGGGCTGCGCTATCTCAGAAGCGGTAGAGACGGCACTTGGAAACGAGGGATATCGGTACGTATTGGGAAGTGTGCTGAATCAAGTGGTCCTTCATCAATCCGTTATCGGAATGGAGACAAAATTGGCCCTTGATAAATACGGAGTAACGCCGGATATTATTATCGGCTGCGCGGGAGGAGGATCCAATCTTGGAGGACTGATTTCTCCATTTATGGGAGAAAAGTTAAGAGGCGAGAAGGATTATCGTTTTATCGCGGTAGAGCCGGCTTCCTGCCCCAGTATGACCAGGGGAGTTTATGCCTATGATTTTTGCGATACGGGAATGGTATGTCCGCTGGCTAAAATGTATACTTTGGGAAGCGGATTTATTCCATCGCCAAATCATGCGGGAGGCCTTCGCTATCACGGAATGAGCCCGATCCTGTCCCAGCTTTACGCGGATGGATATATGGAAGCCCGTTCTGTAGAACAGACAGCAGTTTTCAAAGCCGCGGAGCAGTTTGCCAGGATCGAAGGGATCCTTCCGGCGCCGGAGAGCAGCCATGCCATCAAAGTGGCCATGGACGAGGCCGTGAAGTGCAAAGAGACAGGAGAAGAAAAGACCATTGTATTTGGGTTGACGGGAACCGGGTATTTTGATATGGTAGCTTATGAGAAGTTCCATGATGGAAAAATGGAAGACTATATTCCTTCCGATGAAGATCTGCGGAAAGGATTTGACGGGCTTCCGAAGTTTCCGGGAAACATGGAGTAAGATCTAGAATATAGCGGAGGTGGCCCTATGAATGTGCTGGTAGTAGTAGACATGCAGAATGATTTTATTGACGGAGCGCTTGGTACGGAAGAAGCGAAAGCGATCGTCTCAAAGGTAGCCAAGAAGATTGAAGATTTCGATGGAGTGATCCTTTATACCAGGGATACCCATGAAGGAAATTATCTGGATACCCAAGAGGGAAAACTGCTGCCAGTGACGCATTGCATCCGGGGAAGTGAGGGGTGGCAGCTTGCGCCTCAGATCCAGAAAACGGCAGAAGAGGATCGGATTATTGATAAACCTTCTTTTGGAAGTGTGGATCTATGTTATACGATCAATGAAGAACTGTTGGATGAGGAAGCGATGGCGAGAGGAGAAGTGGTGGATTCCGTCACTTTAGTAGGGCTGTGTACAGACATCTGTGTAATCTCCAACGCAATCCTTCTTAAGGCGTTTCTGCCGGAGGTTCCGGTCATCGTGGATGCCGCCTGCTGCGCGGGGGTAACGCCCCAAAGCCATAGGAATGCTTTGGAGGCTATGAAGATGTGCCAGATCCAGATAGAGAATGAGTAAGCGAAAGAAAAGAAGGCGTACCCATGAGCGGTGCGCCTCCTTTTTTTCTTTCTGCGATATCTTTTCTATGTATGCGTTTATTCGTAAGATTTTAAGCGGTTTTTTCCGTTTTTCCTTCCTTCTTGGACTCGCCGCCCGCCAAATATCTGTCGGTCTTGCCGCTGTCGGCTTTGGTTCTGTCAGTCTCATGCGCGGAATCGGCTTTTTGCTGTGCCTTCAGATTCTTATTGGCGGTAGAAAGCATTAATTTCAAGCGGTTCAGCTGGTTGACTTCGCTGGCGCCCGGATCAAAGTCTATGGCTACGATATTAGACTCAGGGTAGAGCCTGCGCAGCTCCTTGATCACGCCTTTTCCTACCACATGGTTGGGCAGACATGCAAAAGGCTGGGTACAAACAATATTGGGAGCGCCGCTGTGGATCAGTTCCAGCATTTCCCCGGTCAAAAACCATCCTTCACCCGTCTGGTTGCCCAGAGAAACGATGTCGGAAGCCATTCGGCCCAATTCCCGGATATCCGCCGGCGGGTCGAAATGACGGCTGGCTTTGAACGCCTTTGTGGCGGGAGCCCGGAACCATTCAACGGCCTTGATGCCCAAATTGCCGATAAAAGCTTTGGATTTCTTCATTCCCAGGTGGGAGACTTTAAAGTTCTGATTGTAGAAGCAATAGAGCAGGAAATCCAGAAGATCCGGCACTACAGCTTCCGCCCCTTCGCTTTCCAGCAGTTCTACCAGATAGTTGTTGGCGGCGGGCAGGAATTTGACCAAAATCTCGCCTACTACGCCTACCCTTGGTTTCTTCACATCCAACAGTTCAATGTTATTGTCAAAATCAGCGATAATGTCCTGGCAGATCTTCTTGAATCTGCGCCTGGAGGGGTGGGCAGAAGCGACAAATTCCTTGCATACCTTCTTCCATTTCTCGTGCATGGCGTTGACGGAACCAGGAACTGCTTCATAAGGACGCAGACGGTAAACGCACTTCATGAAAATATCTCCGAATACCGCCGCGTACAGTCCGCGCAAGACGAGAGACGGAGTGATCTTAAAGCCCGGATTGCCTTCCAGTCCGCTCAAGTTGATGGAGATGACTGGAATATGTCCATAGCCGGCTTTCTTCAAAGCCCGGCGGATGAATCCTATGTAGTTGGAAGCCCGGCAGCCGCCGCCAGTCTGGCTGATGATAACGGCAATCTTGTCGGTGTCGTATTTCCCGGACAGGATAGCCTCCATGATCTGGCCGACTACCATAAGGGAAGGATAGCAGGCGTCATTATTTACATATTTCAATCCTACATCTACGGCCTGCTTATTGTCATTCGGCAGTACCTCCACATGATAGCCAGAAGCGTTGAAAGCAGGCTCTAAAAGCTCGAAATGGATCGGCGACATCTGGGGACATAGGATCGTATATTCCCTGCGCATCTCTTTGGTAAAAGGCACCTTTGTGATGGCGGAAGAGTGGATCTCTCTCTTTTCCTTGCGCTGGTCCCTGACACGGATGGCGGCCAGAAGAGAGCGTACCCGAATCCTGGCGGCGCCCAGGTTGTTTACCTCATCGATCTTCAGGGAGGTGTAGATCTTGTCTGAGTTATTCAAAATCTCAGCCACCTGATCTGTAGTAACGGCGTCCAGTCCACAGCCAAAGGAATTGAGCTGGATCAGATCCAGATTTTCCCTGGTTTTCACAAAGTTAGCGGCGGCATAAAGCCGGGAATGGTACATCCACTGGTCCATGACGTTTAGCGGCCGCTCTACCGGATGGAGGTGAGAGATGGAATCCTCTGTCAAGACCGCTACGTTGTAGGAGTTGACCAGTTCCGGGAGCCCATGGTTGACCTCCGGGTCGATGTGATAGGGACGTCCGGCCAGGACGATTCCCCGGTTGCCGGTCTCATCCAGATATTTCAGTGTTTCTTCCCCTTTCGTCCGCATATCCTGGCGGCAGGATTCCAATTCTGTCCAGGCATCGTGGACCGCGGCCTTGATCTCGCCGGCGGAAAGAGAGAACTTCTGGGAAAGTTCTTCCACTAACCGGTAGGCGATGGTCTCCTCGCTGGCGAAAGAAAGGAACGGATGGATGAAATCCACCTCTCCATTGACGATGGCGTCAATGTTGTTCTTAATGTTCTCCGGGTAGGAGGTGACGATCGGGCAGTTGTAGTGGTTGTTCGCATCCGCGAATTCATTCCTCTCGTAAGGAATACTTGGATAAAAAATATGCTTGACGCCCTGGTCGATCAGCCACTGGACATGCCCGTGAGCCAGCTTCGCCGGATAACACTCAGATTCACTGGGGATGGACTCTATGCCAAGCTCGTAGATCTTCCTTGTGGAAGCCGGAGAAAGGACCACAGAGAATCCAAGCTTTGTGAAGAAGGTAAACCAGAAAGGATAGTTCTCATACATGTTCAGAACACGGGGAAGCCCGATGGCTCCTCTGGCGGCTTCTTCTTCAGTCAAAGGCGTGTAGTCAAAATACCGTTTTAATTTATACGCAAACAGGTTCGGCAGTTTATTTTCGGTCTTTTCTTTGCCAAGGCCCCGTTCGCAGCGGTTGCCGGTGATAAAACGACGCCCGCCGCTGAAATGATTGATGGTCAGACGGCAGTTGTTGGTACACCCTTTACATTTGGTCATGGTGGTAGAGTACTCTAAGGCTTCGATATCTTCAATGGAAAGCATGGTGGTGCCTTCGCATTCTGTATACCGCTCCCTTGCGATCAAAGCGGCGCCAAAAGCCCCCATGATACCGGCGATATCCGGTCGGATAGCCTGGCAGTCAGCGATTTTTTCAAAGCTTCGGAGAACCGCATTGTTGTAGAAGGTCCCTCCCTGGACAACAATATGCCGGCCAAGTTCAGAGGCGTCTGATACTTTGATGACCTTAAACAAGGCGTTTTTAATGACGGAGTAGGCAAGCCCGGCGGAAATGTCCGCCACAGACGCTCCCTCTTTCTGCGCCTGTTTCACCTTGGAATTCATAAATACGGTACAGCGGGTCCCCAGGTCAATAGGATTCCCGGCAAATAGCGCTTCATGGGCAAAGTCCTCTACTGAATAATTCAGGGACTTAGCGAAAGTCTCGATAAAAGAACCGCAGCCGGAAGAGCAGGCCTCGTTGAGCTGGACACTGTCTACCGTATGATTTTTGATCTTGATGCATTTCATATCCTGGCCGCCGATATCCAGGATGCAGTCCACGTCCGGATCAAAGAAGGACGCGGCGTAATAGTGGGCGATCGTCTCTACTTCTCCTTCATCCAGAAGCAGGGCGGCCTTGATAAGAGCCTCACCGTATCCGGTGGAGCAGGAATGAACGATCTCCACATCCTCAGGCAGTCTGCTGTATATGTCTTTGATGGCGGAAATAGTGGTGCCCAGCGGGTCTCCTTCGTTATTTTGATAGAAGGAGTACAGCAGGGTGCCGTCTTCGCCTACCAGAGCGGCTTTGGTGGTGGTAGAACCGGCATCGATCCCCAGAAATGCTTTTCCCTTATAGGTGGCAAGATCCTTGATCGGAACCTGATGCTGGTCATGTCTTTCTTTGAATTCCTGATATTCCGCCTCGCTGGCGAAAAGAGGTTCCATACGGTCCACTTCAAATTCCATTTTGATCCGCCCTTCCAGACGCTGCTGCATCTCCTGAAGAGCCACATCCAGAGTTTTCTCGGAATTTAAAGCAGAACCAATGGCCGCAAACAAATGGGAATGATTGGGAGCAATGGTATGCTCGTCGTCTAATTTCAGAGTGCGGACAAAGGCCTCGCGAAGCTCGGAAAGGAAATGAAGAGGTCCTCCCAAAAACGCCACATGGCCCCGAATCGGCTTCCCGCAGGCCAGACCGCTGATGGTCTGGTTGACAACTGCCTGGAAGATGGAGGCGGCCAAGTCTTCTTTGGCGGCTCCATCGTTGATCAGGGGCTGGATGTCAGATTTGGCGAACACGCCGCAGCGGGCGGCGATAGAATAAAGGGCCTTATAATTCTTGGCATATTCGTTCAGACCAGAAGCATCGGTCTGGAGCAGAGAGGCCATCTGATCGATGAAAGAACCGGTTCCTCCGGCGCACACGCCGTTCATCCGCTGTTCTACATTGCCGCCTTCAAAGTAGATGATCTTGGCATCTTCGCCTCCAAGCTCAATGGCAACATCAGTCTGAGGCGCGTAATCCTGGAGGGCAGTGGATACGGCAATGACCTCCTGCACGAAAGGAACGCCTAAGTGTTTGGCCAAGGTAAGGCCTCCCGAACCGGTAATGACCGGAGATACATGGATCGCGCCTAATTTATAGATTGCCCGGCCAAGAAGGTCGGACAAAGTTTCCTGGATATTGGCAAAATGTCTTTCATAATCGGAAAACACCACCTCGTTTTCATTATCTAAAATGGCGATTTTAACCGTGGTGGAGCCAATATCAATTCCCAGGGTATATAGTTCTTTTTGAATCATAACTGAAACTCCTTATACAATAAATCTATGAATCTCTTCTTATTAAATGTATGCCGCGTTTTTGCAACACGTAACATTATACGACAAAAAAAAAGAAATGACAATTCACAAAATATAAAAAAGCATAAAGAAATTGTTAAGATGGCTGAGAAGAAAAAAGGAGCGGCTGAATTGACAAACATAGCCTGAAAAGGTAGAATGACTACAGTGCTACATTACAAAAAATCAGGGAGTGAATCTATGAACTGGCTAAGTAAACTGGAACGTAAATTTGGCAGATACGCCATACCCAATCTGATGACCTATATTGTGATCTTATACGGAGTCGGATTTGTCTTGGATATGATCAATCCGACGTTTTATTCGGCTTATCTCAGCCTGGATGCCCAGGCGATCCTGCATGGACAGATCTGGCGGATCGTTACCTTTATCATCCAGCCGCCTTCCGGCAATCTGATCTGGCTTCTGCTGGCTTTATACCTCTATTATTTCATTGGAAAACAGCTGGAAATGGCCTGGGGCGCCTTTCGGTTCAACCTGTATTTATTCGCGGGGATTATATTCCATGCTCTTGCGGCGATCCTGGCTTATCTTGTGACGGGAGTGAGCCTCCATCTGGGGACCACGTACCTGAATATGTCGCTGTTCCTGGTGTTCGCGGCCCTGTATCCAGACGTGCAGTTTTTGCTGTATTTCTTTATCCCTGTGAAGGCGAAATGGCTGGCCTGGCTGGATGTGATCTTTTTCCTCTATGGGATCCTGCAGGCGTTTCTGCCGGCCTACGGAGGAGGCGTATACGGCGCCTACTATCAGGCGAATGCTCTTGCGGCCGCGGTTTCTCTGCTGAACTTTGTGATCTTTTTCTTCGGGTCCAGGACAGGGAAGGCTTATTCGCCCAAACAGATGCGGCGTAAAAGAGAATTTCAGAAGAATGTCCAAAGGGCGTCCCGCCCCGTCAATTCATATCCTAATGGGGCGAAACATCGCTGCGCCGTATGCGGGAGGACGGAATTGGATGATCCAAATCTGGAATTCAGGTATTGCTCGAAATGCAATGGAAATTATGAATATTGTCAAGATCATTTGTTTACACATACACATGTAAAGTGAGAGGAGAAAAAATGAAGAAAACAAAAATTGTATGTACTATGGGACCAAGAAGTGACGACGAAGATATCATGAGGGCGCTGGTCAGGGAAGGAATGGACGTGGCCCGGTTCAACTTCTCCCATGGAGACCATGAGGAACAAAAAAACCGTATGGATATGCTGAAACGGATCCGGGAGGAAGAAAAGAAACCCATCGCGATCCTTTTGGACACGAAAGGGCCGGAGATCCGTACGGGAGTGCTGAAAGATGGGAAAAAAGTCAATCTGCAGACAGGAGATGAATTTGTCCTGACCACTCAGAAGATCGAAGGAGACGAGAAGAAAGTTTCAATCACCTATGAGGGGCTGGTAGAGGATGTCCAAGTGGGAACCATTATCCTGGTGGACGATGGACTGATCGGCCTTAAAGTAAAAGCGAAACGGGAGGATGAGATCGTCTGCCAGGTAGTCAACGGAGGGGAACTTGGGGAGCGCAAAGGCGTCAACGTGCCCAATGTTCCGGTGCGGCTTCCGGCGATCACGGAGAAAGACCGGGAAGACCTGCGGTTTGGCGTAGAACAGGGAATTGATTTTATTGCGGCTTCCTTTGTGAGAAACGCAGAATGTATCCTGGAGATCAAAGCGTTCTTAAAAGAGTGCGGGGCCCCCTATATACCGATCATTGCCAAGATTGAGAACGCGGAGGGGATCAAGAACATCGATGAGATCATCCGCTGCGCGGACGGAATCATGGTTGCCAGAGGCGATCTGGGGGTAGAGATTCCGGCGGAGGAAGTTCCCTATCTTCAGAAAATGATCATCCAGCGCTGCAATGATAATTATAAACCGGTGATCACGGCCACCCAGATGCTGGATTCTATGATCCGCAATCCTCGTCCTACCCGCGCGGAGGTGACAGATGTGGCCAACGCGGTATATGACGGAACGGATGCAGTCATGCTTTCCGGCGAGACCGCTCAGGGGAAATATCCGGTGGAGGCGCTGCAGATGATGGTCCACATTGTGGAAAATACAGAAAAGCATTTGGATTATGATCTCATCCTGAAACAGGCAGAGGAACATCGGATGAAGAGCGTATCCAGCGCGCTGGCCCATGCCACAGTGTCCACTGCCGGCAATCTGCGGGCGAAATGTATCATTGCGCCTTCTATGTCAGGGGCTACGGCAAGAGTTGTATCGAAATTCAAACCAAAGACGGAGATCATCGGCGTCAGCCCCAATGAAAGGACGCTGCGCAGGATGCAGATCTATTGGGGCGTGCGGCCGCTGAAATCTGTACAGGTATATACAACGGAAGATATCTGCAACAGCGCAATCGAATTGGTCTGCGCGAAACAACTGGCAGAAGCCGGAGACGTTGTAGTGCTGACAGCGGGAATCCCTTCGCCGCATGTAAGCGGACAGGGATCAGGCTTCAGCAATATGATGCGGATTGCCGTGGTGGATTGATCTTTTCCCGCCTGATGTATTGACAGAAAGAATTGGTTGATTTATAGTGTTTCTGTAAAGAACTACTAACAGAGCGAAAGAGGACTGTAAAATGGAAAGCAACGCATTCGCGGAACGATTAACAGAATTCGGGCTGACCCGCCAGGAGGCATGTATCTACCAATGTCTTCTCACGGAAGGGAAGACCACAGGTTATGAAGTGGCAAAGCAGATCGGCATCTCCAGATCTAACGCCTATGGCTCTTTGGCCAGCATGACGGAGAAGGGAGCGGCTTATCTGGTGGAAGAAGGCAGCACGAGGAAATATGTTCCCGTGCCGCTGGAAGAATTCTGCCGCAACTGTATCCGCGGCCTGGAGAATTCCAGGGGGTGGCTTCTGAAGCATAAACCTACAGAGAAAGCCCATGTAGAAGGATATATTACGATCGAGGGAGACGCGAATATCCTGAACAAAGCCAAAAACCTTCTGGGAAAGGTAGAAGAGAGGGCCTACATTTCCTGTACCAGGAATTACCTTCTCCTTCTGGTGGAAGAGTTGGAAAAACTGACAGACGCCAGAAAAAAAGTGGTGATCGTAACGGACCAGCCGGTTAGTTTTAAGAATACCCGCGTATACGTGGGAGGACCCAGGGGAAGAGAAATTGGGATCATTACAGATTCCAAATATGTGCTGACGGGAGAATATGGGGAGGGAAGCATCAACACCTGCCTGTATTCCGGACAGAAGAATTTTGTAGAACTCTATAAGCGAGCTCTGGCCAATGAGATAAAACTTTTAGCAATACAGGAGGAAGACAAACGACCATGAAAAAAGAGCCATTTGTTACCAAGACACGGTTAGAAGAAATTGTTAAAGAATACCCGACGCCGTTCCATCTCTATGATGAGAAAGGGATCCGCAGGAATATGGAAGCTCTGAGGGATGCTTTCGCGTGGAATCCGGGATATAAGGAATATTTTGCGGTAAAGGCAACGCCCAATCCGTTTTTGATCAATATTTTGCGGGAATATGGCTGCGGCTGTGACTGTTCTTCCTATACAGAGCTTATGCTTTCTGAAGCGATCGGGGCGGTAGGGGAAGACATCATGTTTTCCTCCAATGATACGCCGGCGGAAGAATTTGTCTATGCGGATAAACTGGGCGCGATCATTAACCTGGATGATATCACCCATATTGACTTCCTGGAGAAAGCTATAGGAAAGATCCCGGAGACTATCAGCTGTCGATTCAATCCGGGCGGTCTTTTTAAGATCAGCAATGACATTATGGACAATCCGGGAGACGCCAAATACGGAATGACGAAAGAGCAGCTTTTTGAAGCCTTCAAGATCTTGAAGCAGAAAGGGGCCAAAGAGTTTGGCATACACGCGTTCCTGGCCAGCAACACAGTGACCAATGAATACTATCCTATGCTGGCGAAGATTTTATTTGAGGTGGCGGTAGAACTCCAAAAGGAGACGGGAGCTCATATCAAATTCATCAACTTATCTGGCGGTATCGGGATTCCTTACCGGCCGGATCAGGAACCAAATGATATCCGCATTATTGGAAATGGTGTGCGCAGAGTTTATGAGGAAGTTCTGGAGCCGGCGGGAATGGGAGATGTAGCTCTCTATACGGAGCTGGGACGGTTTATGCTGGGACCATACGGCTGTCTGGTGACCAGAGCGATCCATGAAAAGCATACATACAAGGAGTATGTGGGTGTGGACGCGTGCGCGGTAAACTTGATGCGTCCGGCTATGTATGGAGCTTATCATCATATCACTGTTATGGGAAAAGAAAATCTCCCCTGCGACCACAAGTATGATATCACAGGTTCTCTTTGTGAGAATAACGATAAGTTTGCCATCGACCGAATGCTGCCAAAGATTGAAAAAGGCGATCTTTTGGTGATTCATGACACAGGGGCCCATGGATTCTCTATGGGATATAATTATAATGGGAAATTAAGATCTGCCGAAGTGCTTCTGAGGGAGGACGGGAACACGGAGCTGATCCGCAGAGCAGAGACGCCGGCAGATTATTTTGCCACCTTTGATTGCTTTGAGATCGGGAAAAAACTGATCGACTAAGAAATAAAAAATATAAAAATGAGGAGGGAAAAGAAATGAAACGGATGAAATGTGGAATCCTTGCGCTGTTAGCGGCGGTTTCTATGGCGGTATTGACCGGATGCGGAGGAGGCATGACGGCTGACGACGCGAAGGAATATGCTCAGGCAGTGCTGGATGCAAGCTACAAAGGTGAGTTTGATTCGTACATGGAACTGACGGATTCTACGGAGGAAGAAGCCAGAGAAATGTATGAGGGAAATGTTGACACCACCATGGAAGTGGTGGGCTTTGAAGAGCTGGGAGTCTCAGAAGAGATGCAGGCGAACTACCGTCAGCTGTTTTTAGACATGGCAAAACAGGCGAAATATAGTCTGGGAGATGTAAGTGAGATCGAGAACGGCTATGAGATCGAAGTGACGGTAGAACCCTTTACTGGCATGAGCAACCTGGAAACAGAGCTGACCGATGCTTTGATGGCGGATTTGGCTTCTGTCACGGAGATCCCATCGGAGGAAGAACTTAATGAGATGACGATGCAGAAAATGTACGACCTGCTGAGCGAAAAAGTAGCGAACCCGGAATACGGAGAGGCCCAGACGATGACGCTGCGTGTAACGGCTGATTCTGACAATGTGTATTCAATACCGGAGGAAGATACCACTGCTTTGGACAGCGCTATGTTCCCGTCTGCATAGGAAATAGAAGTTCTCTCAAAAAAATGTTGTAATTGCAGAAAGTTTGTGATACAATAAATCTCGGCTTGAAAAAGCTGGGATTTGCGGATGTGGCGGAATGGCAGACGCACAAGACTCAAAATCTTGCGGGGGCGACCTCGTGTGGGTTCAAGTCCCACCATCCGCACGGAAAACCTTGAAAGTACTGGCAGTGCAGTATTTTCAAGGTTTTTTCTCTATATACTTTCTTTTGGCTTTTAAAATATGCCAATTTAGTGTATACTGAATGGTAGCGCGAAAGACGCGCGGATCTATCAGCCGATAAATGGAGGCAGAGCTTTTTATATGAGAGAAAAAATCGTATTGATCGACGGACACAGCATTTTAAACCGGGCCTTCTACGGCGTGCCGGACCTGACGAATTCAGAGGGGCTTCACACCAATGCTGTGTACGGCTTTTTAAATATTATGTTCAAGATCCTGGACGAAGAACAGCCGGAATATCTGACGGTGACCTTTGATGTCCATGCCCCTACTTTCCGGCATGAACTGTATGAAGCTTACAAAGGGACCAGGAAACCTATGGCGGAGGAGCTGCGGGAACAGGTTCCAGTGATCAAGGATGTCTTAAAAGCAATGGGAATCCAGATCATTGAACAGGCGGGCCTGGAAGCGGACGATCTGCTGGGAACGATCTCCAGACAGTGCGAGGAGCAAGGGCTGGATGTGTCTATCATATCCGGGGACCGGGATACGCTCCAGCTTGCCACGGATCATGTGAAGATCCGGATCCCCAAGACAAAACAGGGACGGACCGAGGTGGAGGATTACAATAGGGAGCAGGTGAAAGAGAGGTATGGCGTCACCCCTGCTGAGTTTATCGATGTGAAAGCTTTGATGGGGGATTCTTCCGATAATATTCCCGGAGTACCGGGAGTGGGGGAGAAGACGGCTACCAAGATCATCCAGGAATATCATTCGCTGGAGAATGCCTATGCCCACGCGGAGGAGATTAAGCCTCCAAGAGCCAGTAAGAATCTGAAAGAGTATTGGGAGCAGGCCAAGATGAGCAAGGTCCTTGCCACCATTGAAACCCACGCGGATATTCCGTTTGAATTAGAACAGGCCCAAAAGGGTGAGCTTTATACGAAAGAGGCTTATGAACTGTTTCAGAGACTCCAATTTAAGAACCTGCTGGGGCGCTTTGAGGTCCAGGCAGATGCCAACGCGGTGGAAGAACATTTCCGGGAAGTGACGGATCCGGAAGAAATAGAAAGAGTGCTGGCGGAGGCGGCCGAAGCGGATGTGGTAGGCGCCGCGGTGTCGGAGGACCCGGAAGCGGTGCTGCCTCTTTTTGCCCACCCTTCCGGTTATGGGAGGATTTCCATTGCATATGGGCCAAAGCAGGTAGTTACCATTCCCTGCTCCATAGAACTTGGTATGGATGAGCTGCTGAAAAAGCTTTCCGTCCTTTCCGGGAAGGTAAAAGTATTTGCCGTGTGCGGACTCAAAGGGTATCTGGAGAGCCTTCCGGACATTCGGGAAGAAAGCTGCTTTGACCCGATCATTGCGGCGTATCTTCTGAATCCTTTGAAAAGTGATTATGATTATATAGATGTGGCGAGAGAACAGTTGGATCTTCTGATCGACGAGAAGCTGGAAGTGAAAGAAAAGTCTTGTTATGAAGCTTACACTGCCTGGGCTGCTTACCCCCGTCTTCTCGAAAAGCTGAAGGAGACAGGAATGGACCAGCTGTTTGCCAAGATCGAGATGCCGCTGGTATTTACTTTGAGAGATATGGAAGCGGCGGGCGTAAAGGTAGAGGCAGAAGCTCTGAAAGCATACGGGGAACAGCTTGGAGAACGGATTGTGGATCTGGAACAAGAGATCTACGGCCTGGCGGGAGAGATCTTTAATATCAATTCGCCCAAACAATTAGGGGTGATCTTATTTGAAAAACTGAATATGCCCCACGCCAAGAAGACGAAGACCGGGTATTCCACCGCGGCGGATGTGCTGGACAAACTGGCGCCGGACTATCCTTTGGTGGCTAAGATCCTGGAGTACCGGCAGCTTGCCAAATTAAAATCCACTTATGCGGACGGCCTTGCCAACTATATCGGGCCGGATGGCAGGATCCACGGGAAATTCCATCAAACAGTGACAGCTACTGGAAGGATCAGCAGTACAGAACCAAATCTGCAGAATATCCCAGTCCGGGTGGAGCTGGGCAGACTGATCCGAAAGGTATTCATTCCAGAGGACGGCTATGTCTTTGTGGATGCGGATTATTCGCAGATCGAGCTTAGAGTGCTGGCTCACTGTTCCGGGGACCAGCAGTTGATCCAGGCATACCGGGAAGCCAAAGATATCCATAGGATCACGGCGTCTCAAGTGTTCCATGTGCCTTTCGAGGAAGTAACGCCTCTCCAGCGAAGAAACGCGAAAGCCGTTAACTTTGGGATCGTCTATGGGATCAGCTCCTTTGGACTGAGCCAGGATCTGAGCATTACCCGGAAGGAAGCGGCTCAGTATATTGAGGATTATTTCCGCACCTATCCGGGAATCAAACGCTTTTTGGATGATGCGGTGGCTCACGCAAAAGAAAAGGGATATGTGGTCACGCTGTTTGGAAGGCGCCGGCCTGTGCCGGAACTTTCTTCCAGCAATTATATGCAGCGTTCTTTTGGCGAACGGGTGGCAATGAACGCCCCGATCCAAGGAACAGCGGCGGATATCATCAAGATCGCTATGATCGGTGTGGGA
Organism: uncultured Mordavella sp.; assembly: GCA_902406105.1. GTDB lineage: Bacteria > Bacillota > Clostridia > Lachnospirales > Lachnospiraceae > Massilistercora. The sequence goes on along the minus strand of CABPCP010000016.1, from coordinate 28,916 downwards.
CGAAGGCTTAAAGAACAGAACATGCGGTCCAGACTGGTATTGCAGGTCCATGACGAACTTCTGATCGAGGCGCACAGACCGGAATTGGAAGAAGTAGAGAAGATCTTGAAAGAAGAAATGGAACAGGCGGCATCCCTGGATGTGCCATTGGAGATAGATATGCATACAGGAGAAAACTGGTACGAAGCAAAGTAAGAGGTGGAAGCGTATGAAGATTATTGGAATTACAGGAGGCATAGGAGCCGGGAAAACACAGGTTCTTGAATATCTGCATAATCGGTACGGGGCTACCGTATGCCAGGCGGATGATGTGGCAAAGAAACTTCAGAAAAAGGGCGGGGCGTGTTATGACGCCATTGTAGAACATTTTGGAGAAGAGATCCTGGATGAAAAGGGAGAATTAAACAGAGACAGGCTGGGGGAGATCGTATTTTCAGACTGTTCCCAGCTGTCGCTGCTCAACAGCATCGTACATCCGGCGGTGAAAGAGGAAATCTTAAAAAAGATTCGCCAGGAAGAGCGCAGGAATACGAATTTGTTTATTATAGAGGCGGCTCTTTTGATCGAAGATCACTATGATCAGATCTGCGACGAGTTGTGGTACATTTATGTGGAAGAAGCGATTCGTAAGAACCGTCTGTTTTATTCCAGAGGCTATGACGCGGCAAAGATTGAGGATATCATGCGGGCGCAGCTGCCAAAGGATATGTTCCTGAAACATTGTGACAGGGTGGTCGACAACAGCGGTGTATTTGCGGAGACGATGCTGCAGCTTGACAATATTATCAAAGAATTATAAAGGATGGATGACATACATATGAGATTATGCAGTATTGCCAGCGGAAGCAGCGGAAACTGTATCTATGTGGGGGACGATCATACGCACCTTCTGGTGGATACGGGAATCAGTAAAAAAAGGATTGAAGAGGGGCTTTCTTCCCTGGATATTAAAGGGGATGAGCTGAATGGTATCCTGATCACCCATGAACATATCGATCATATTCAGGGACTGGGGGTGTTTAGCAGAAGGTATGAGATCCCTATTTACGCTACAAAAGGAACCATTGAAGGAATCAAAAACTGCAGGAGTCTGGGGAGGCTGCCGGAAGGACTGCTGCACGAGGTAAAGTTAGATGAGGGATTTGATCTGGGAGAAATGAAGGTCCGTCCATTTGCGATTTCTCACGATGCCAATGAGCCTTCCGGTTTCCGGATCGAGAATCAAAGGAAGTCCGTGGCGGTGGCGACGGATCTTGGGATGTACGATACCTATACAGTGGAGAATTTGAAGGATTTGAACGCTGTGGTATTGGAAGCCAATCATGACATCCATATGCTGGAAGTAGGGCCTTATCCATATCCGCTGAAAAAAAGGGTCATGGGGGACAAAGGCCATCTTTCCAATGAGTGGTCAGGGAGACTGCTCTGCGACATCCTGCATGACGGCCTGCAGTATGTGCTGCTGGGCCATCTGAGCAAGGAGAATAATTATGAGGAGCTTGCCTATGAGACGGTGAAGCTGGAAGTCAGCATGGGAGACAATCCCTACAAGGGAGAGGATATCCCTATGATGGTAGCAAAAAGAGACTGTGTTTCAAAAATCATTACATTATAAGAAAAATGAGGTGTGGGAATGGAACGAATCGCAATCGCAACAGACAGCAATAGCGGGATTACGCAGGAAGGGGCAAAGGAACTGGGGATACGGGTTTTGCCAATGCCTTTCTATATCAATGGGGAACTGTATTATGAAGATATTACGCTGACGCAGGAGGAGTTTTATCAAAGGCTGGCGGAAGACGCGGATATCTCTACCTCTCAGCCGGCGCCTGCCGATGTGATCGGCCTTTGGGAAGAGCTGCTGGAAGAGTATGATAAAGTGATCTATATCCCTATGTCCAGCGGGCTTTCCAGTTCCTGTGAGACAGCTATGGGACTGGCGCGGGATTTTGAGGGAAAGGTTTATGTGGTGAACAATCAGAGGATTTCGATCACGCAGCGCCAATCCGTACTGGATGCTATGGAGCTGCGAGACGCCGGCCTTGGCGCGGAAGAGATCGTAGATGTTCTGATGAAAGAGAAGCTGGAGGCCAGTATCTATATCACAGTGGATACTCTGAAATATCTGAAAAAAGGCGGAAGGGTGACACCTGCCGCCGCGGCGATCGGCACGGTTCTGAATTTAAAGCCGGTGCTCACCATCCAGGGAGAAAAGCTGGATGCGTTCGCTAAAGTACGGGGGATCAAGTCGGCGAAGAAGACGATGCTGGATGCCATGGATAAAGATATCCATGAACGGTTTGCCGGGAAGGAAGTCCATCTGGAAGGAGCCTATACCTGTTCCGAGGAGGAAGCAATGGAATGGAAGCGGGAGATCGAAGAAAGGTTCCCGGGATATGATGTAGTAATGGACAAGCTTTCTCTGAGCGTAAGCTGCCATATCGGGCCGGGCTCCATTGCCATTGCCTGCAGCAAAAAGATTTAGGAAATGTTATAGGGAGAGAGATTATGATGAGAGGGAGAAAATGGCGTGGCTGCCTGGGAATTTTTGTGCTGACCGCAGCGCTTTGGTGTTTGGCGGTTCCTGTAATGGCCGGGCCTGATACGGAAGAGGCAGTTGATGTTGAGCCGGGATCCACAACGGAGATGGAACCGGATCAGACGTATCAGATTTCTAGTCCGGCAGAAACTATGACTTCTTACATTTTTAAGTTTACCCCTCAGGAAGACGGCGGATATTATCTGGAATATGACGGCGAGATCAATGGTTATGAACTGGGACTGGAGTACTATGTGACGGACGGGGAAGAAAATCTTCTTGCCGGCGGTAATGGCTCCGGATACTATATGCTGAAGGCGGGAGAGACTTATGTGTTCGATATGGATGCAATCCCTAACTACCGGGGGGCGGCCGCCGCAGGCCAACTGACCATGACGAAAGAGTATGATTGGAACGAGTGTGTCTATGTAGACGGAAATCAAATCGCCACAGGACTCGCTCAGAATTTCAAGATTCTATACCTCCCGGACGGAGTGAGGGGGATGAAAGACAATTCATACGTTTATGGGATCTATACGCTGATTCTGCCGGATTCCATTCAAGATCCGGTTGACCATATGGATTTCTGGACCGCTTCCTACCGCTACGAGACAGCAGGGACTTCCGGGAGATATCTGGCGGAGGACGGCGTGCTCTATGATCAAAAGGACAGAATCCTGCGGTATGTTCCTCCTGTGAGAGAGGGGAGCTACACGGTCAAAGATGGTACAAAAGAAATTGGAAGCAGCGCGTTTGAGGGGACAAACCTAGAAGAAGTAATCTTTCCGGATTCTGTGGAAACTCTCTCAAGCTTTGGGAAGAGCGAGACGCTGAAAAGAATTAAGCTTCCGGCTGATGCTTATGGAATGAGCGCAGAAGCTTTCCAAAGCCTATATGCCCTTGAGTCCCTTGAGGTCTCGGAGGCAAGCGAGAGATACGAGAGCAGGGACGGCGTGCTTTTCAGCGACAATTCTGACGGCACATGGACGCTGGAATTTTATCCCATCGGGAAGGAAGACCTCTCTTACACGATCCCAGAGGATGTGAGCTGGCTGGCCTCGGGATCTTTCGCGCAAAGCGGTACGGAAGACGAGGCGGTACGGAACCTGAAATATCTTACGATTCCGGAGACGGTCATAAACTTGAATGGGTTTCTTCAGGCCGGAAACGGCTACAGCGTCTATACAGAGCTGACACTTAGAGGCTATGAAGGCTCGGCAGCCCATCAATATTACCTGGAGAATTTTATTTTCAGCGACCAGATCAAGTGGGAGACGATCGGAGAAGACGGAGAAGATGAGAAACGGGACTTTACGCTTAAAGTCGATAATAACAGTTTCCAGCATTTGGGAGTGGGAACGAAGGAAAGCGGATTCTGGGGCACAGACGGGATTGAACTGACGGATGAGGATTACCAGAAATTATTCCGCCATGAGATGGAGGATGGCGTACGCGACTATTTGAGAAACTACATCAATGGCGATGTGAAATGGAAAGGATCCTGCCATGGGATCGCCACGGTCATCGGGCGAGTGTTTAACCAGGATATGACGGTCGCGGAGGTTTCGGACAGCGGAAGATCCTGCGTTTATGATCTGGATCAGCCCTATGAGGATCAGGAGTATCTGTCTGCTATCAGTTATTATCAGTTGATGCAGTATGTGGATGATCCGGGGATTCATGAACTGGCTTCGGTTTATCACAAAAGGCCCGGTATGATAGGAAGTCTTTTAGATTTTCTGAAAGGGACAGATTCGGGAGAGATGTCTTCTCCGGCGGAATTTGAGAATTTTTTTGATACGATGAGATCTTCTCTGGACGAAGGGAAGATTTTACTCCTCCGCAGTCCCAGCCACACTGTTTTGGTGACGGGTTATGAGACAACAAACCAGGGTTATACTTTTCAGATTTATGATGAAAACAGCGTGAACAGCGAACATCCAGAAGGTGAACTTTATGAATGGAAGGTAAGCAAGGATTTTATGAAGTTTAGCTGCGCCGGCTTTTTCACACATGATGGGGAACCCTTTAATGAAAAAACCTTCGGATGGCTTTCCATTTTACTGCCTTCTGAGATGGACCAGGGCCATATGGCGGAGCCCAAAGAGGATGTGACCGATATCCTGATCGATGCGATGGACCGCTTTACAATCCGGGATTCAAAGGGAAATACCTTGAAAAGTGACGGAAAACAGGAAGTGGAAGCGACCATGGAGGTGGAAGAGCTTCAGACGATCAATTCCACCCTGGGAGATGACGCGCAGGGGTCTTTGGAGTGTAAATTTACGGTGCCGGATGAGGAGACCTACCAGATTTCTGACCTGGGAGAAGAGGCCGGGATTTCCCTCTACAATGACAAGGGATACCTGTCGCTTCGCGGAACTGGGATCAGATCCGCGAAGATGACGCCGGGAGAAGGCATTGAGATTCAAGGGGAAAAGGGCGGTTCTTTTACGGCTGTTATCGACACTGACGAGAAGGTCGCAGAAAATGAGACCGGACTTATTTCTGTTTCCGGTACGGTAAAAGGAGATGGAGCGATCAAAATCCAGACTTCCGGTGAGACAGTGACGATTAATTCGGAAAATGATATAGAGGATCTGAAATTGGAATCCTTTGTGGAGAATGAAGCGCTTCCGCTGAAGATAGAAAACAGCCAGGGAGGCGATAATCTGAAAGCAGGTGAAGCGGTTGCTGTAAAGGCGACTGATTTTGGAAAACAGGATGATTCAAACGACCCCAATGGGGATGAAACGAACTCTGGAGATGCGGGATCAAACAATCCGGGAAAAGGAAATCCAAGCGAAGAGAATCACACGCCGGATACAGGAGATGTCAGAGCAGGCAGATATCTATTTGGCTTTTTGATATCAGGAATGGTAATCTGTGGGACAATATACTTGAAGAAAAGGGTTCAATGGAAACAAAGATAGTAAATAAGCTCGCCAAAGGCGGGCTTATTTTGCGGAAAATAGAGGGTTCCCATTGAACAGGCAAGGTCAGCAGCGGACGATCTGCTGCTGGTATTCGCTGATGAAGGGGAGCTTATACTTGTCTGTGATCACGCTTTCGTAGAGGTCGGCGGCGAAGATATCCTGTTCGATCATGCGGGCGGCGGCTCCGGTAAAAGTTTCCGTCTGAGAGAGCTTGGTGACCAGCGGGATCTGGGAGCTTCTCTTGAGTTGGGAGAGAAATGGGGCCGAGTCTTTCCGGAAACCAAGGATCCTGGCGTAAGGGCATCCGCCTTCCTCCTGATACGAGAGCATGTCCGCTCTGGTAATATGGAGAAGGATGTGGAACAGACTGCGGCTTATGCGGGAATAGGTCAGTTCTTTTGTCTTCAGCAGACCGCAGAACTGATCAAAATGCAGGAAATCATTCCGGCAGTTCATGATCCGATTTGCCAGCTCTTCTGACACATCCTGATATTTGACCAGGCTGTCTCTGGATTCCTTCATAAGCTGATATTTTAAAAGTAAAGAAAAGTCGTCGCTGTAGACAGGATAGCGTTTCCGGTAACTTTCTTCTAAAAGCCGGATGCAGGAAGGAGGAACCTGGCCTTCCAGCCTTGTCATTGTCTCTGATAGTGTAGGCTCGTCAAAAAGACCGTCAGATTCCAGATGAATAGAATTGCCGGCAAATTCCAAAAGTCTTCGTATGGCGGAGGCTGAGCTGCAGCTTTCAGAAAGTTGTGTGTCGTGGTAGCCGGAGACCTTGCGCTGGATGGTATAGGCTTTCATTGGACTGTTGTTCCGATGAAGGGCTTTCAGGTACTCGATGCCAAGGATATTATTCGGCTGTTCCAGGATCAGATCCAGTCTATCATCTTTGAAATAAGCTTTAAGTGCCATTTGTCTGGCCAATGGAAAAGACATACCGTTCCGAAGGCCTTCCTGGAGTGAAAATTGGTATTCCTGCGGCTCGTCCGCCGTAACTTTGGCAATCTCATCCAGGAGGGAAAAATCCCCGCACTCACTCCCAAAACAAATAGCGTCCACACAGCCCAGGCGTTCCAGCAAGGAGACGGCGCCGACGGCAAAATACTCGGCGCTTCCAGTGGCCCAGCAGACGGGAAGTTCCAGGACAATGGAGACTCCAGCCTCTAAAGCGACCTTTGTCCGAAGGCGTTTAGGCATGATGGCTGGGGCTCCTCTCTGCACATAGTTTCCGCTCATAACAGCGATGGCAGCATCTGCGCCGGCAATGTCAAGCGCCTGTTCTAAATGATAGAGATGACCGTTGTGAAAAGGGTTGTACTCTGTGATCAATCCGACAATTTTCATGAAGAATCTCCTTGTATATCTTTTTCAAATTGATTATACTATAGAAAGACTGACCAGGCAAATATCAGAAAGGAGGGAGATTCATGGGAGACGAAAAAAGAACCAACGGACCAGAAGCTCAAGAAGTGGTTCCCGAACAGACGTGGGAGAATCCGGAGGAGCGCGCGGAACTGACAGAAGAACGAATCCTGGACATGTTGGAAAACCGGCAGTACAAGGAATTGAAAGAAGAGCTGGAGAATAACATGTATCCTGTGGATCTGGCCGATATTCTGGAAGAATTTGACCAAAAACACCTGGTCATGGTATTCCGTCTTCTGGCGAAAGAAGAGGCGGCAGAAACCTTTACCTACATGAACAGCGACATGAGAGAGCTTCTGATCAATGCCCTGACGGACTCCGAGCTGGAAGAAGTCATGGAAGAAATGTATCTGGACGATACGGTAGACGTTTTGGAAGAGATGCCAGCAAACGTAGTGGACAGACTGCTTCTTGCCACAGATGAGGAGACCAGGACCCAGATCAATCAGCTGCTTCAGTATCCGGAGGACAGCGCCGGAAGCGTGATGAATGTGGATTACATCGCGCTTAGGAAAGAGATGACAGTGGCGGAATCCATCCTGAAGATACGGCAGGGGGGAATTAATAAGGAGACCATCTATACCTGTTATGTGACGGAGAAGCGGAAGCTGATCGGACAGGTTGATGTGAAAGAACTGCTGACTACCAGCGAGTCTAAGACTATCGAAGAGATTATGGAGACCAATCTTCTGTACGCCCATACTACGGATGATCAGGAAGATGTGGCAAAGACTATTAATAAGTACGGACTGATCGCTCTTCCGATTGTAGATCATGAGTTCTGTATGGTGGGAATCGTAACGGTAGACGACGCCATGGCAGTATTACAGGAAGAAACAACGGAAGATATCAGTATCATGGCCGGTGTCAGCCCCAGCGAAGAGTCCTACTTTGGAACAACGATCCTGGAACATGTGAAAAGCCGTCTTCCCTGGCTGTTATTCCTTATGCTGTCCGCAACGGTGACGCAGATGATCATGAACAGTTACGAAGCGGCGCTTGCGGTCATGCCGCAGCTTGCGGGATTTATCCCCATGCTGACGGGAACTGGAGGAAACTGCGGTTCCCAGAGTTCCACCCTGGTGATCCGGGGACTGGCGGTTGGAGAGATTGAATTTGCGGATCTTTTGAAAGTAATCTGGAAAGAAGTACGGATCGCTGTCTGTATCAGCGTGGTCCTGGCCGTGGTGAACGGTGTGAGGATCGTTGTGATGGGACAAGGAGACGCGCTGATGGCCCTGACGATCGGCATCACCATGGCCTGTACGGTAGTGATCGCCAAAGTGGTGGGATGTACCCTGCCTTTGATCGCCAAGAGAGTGGGATTGGATCCGGCGATCATGGCGACTCCCCTGATCTCTACCCTGGTGGATATCAGCACCATCAGCGTATATTTCGCGATCGTAAGCTATGTATTCCATCTGTGAGAAAAGATATATTTGAGAAGAAGGCAGAGAGTATGTTCTGGCAGGAGGCTAGGAGACATGGCAGTAACATATAGGGAATTGCTGGGGACAAGGTACTTTAGGAAATTTAGGGTAGAGGCGGGAACCAAGGGACTGGAGAAAAAGATCGGCCTAGTTCTTACCTGTGAGGAAGCATTGAGTGATAAAAACAGCTATGTGTTTTTATGCAAGATGTCTTATCATCAAAAAGAAATTTCCCTGGATTTTGTTCGGGAGATCATTGAACGGGGATATTCCGGACTGGGAGTACAAAAAGAGGACGGGGAACCGTTTGATCCGGAAATCCGGAAGTTCTGCGAGGAGAACAATTTTCCATTGATCCGTATTCCGAAACAGGCACATTATATGGATATCGTAAGAAATGTGGATAGTTTATGCGTTGACAGAAAGGTTCAGAATATTTACGACATCATTAATATCCAAACAAGCAATGATCATGATGCGAAACTGGCGAAAACGATACATTCTCTTTCTGTCGATCTTGAGCGGGATGTGAAGATTTACGATCTCTTTTCCAGGAAGATTTTTCTGCCTGATGGACGGATTCTGCGAAATGTGGAGACATCTCAGTATGAATCTGTCTGGAATCCTGCCGGAGATTTTCAAAAGAAGGATCTGGCGGAGAGAATTCCCATGTATCTTTTGTCCTGCGACAACGAAGAAGAGACGAGGCGGATCATCCTGCCTATTCATCTGCGCGGGGAGACGCTCGGATATCTGACAATTGAAGCGGGAGGCCTGGAAAAAGATTATAACTCCTTATACAGCATTAAGATTACGTATCTTTTTGTGGTGTCGGAATATAAGCTGGTGTATCAGGAGGTCGAGAAAGAAAACGAAACCCGGGATGAGATTCTGCGGGACATTGCCAAAGGGATATTGAATATTGACGATGTATATTTTATGAAATATTTTGGCAAAGACAAGATGCGTCCTTTTACGATTGTGGCGATTCGGCAATTTACCGAAGACCTGAATATGTTTATGCGCAGGGAACGGATTGAGGAATGTATTTATCATCATTTAAACAGAAAGGATGTGTTTCTTGGGATTTTGGACTTCAATGAGCTGGTGCTCCTTGTAGCTCAGGATCGTCAGAACAGGGAACTCCAGCTTAAGACCCTTCTTGGGAGAATCGCAGAAGATTTGAAAGATGATATGCCAAGGGCACGGTTTGCGTTTGGAATCTCAGAAACATATACAGGAATCGAAAAACTTGGAGCCGTTTACGAGGAAAGTTTAGGGTGCTTAGAGCGGGGAACGATGCTGGCCCCGGAGCAAGAGATCTTTTCAGAAGAAGACCTGGGTCCATTTCAATTATTTGATTTGAGAAGAATGAAGGAGCGTGGGCCGAAGATGTATGCAGAGTTCGCGGAACCATTCTTGCGGGAGAAGGATGGAAAAGAGTTGCTTTTGACCTTAAGAGAATACTTGCGGTGTGGTTCCTCTGTTTCAGCAACCGCGAAAAAGATGTATCTTCATAACAACACAATCCGCTACCGGATCGAAAAGATAGAGGAAATCCTGGGAGTAAGCCTCAAGGATCCGTTTACCAGATTGAAGGCGGAAATTCTGCTGGAAATTTTTTGCGACAAAAACGCTTAATCAAAAATCAAAAGCGAAAATCGATGCAGCCGGATGATTTTCAGATGTCTGAAAATCATCCGGCTGTTTTTATATTCTGTCGGATCAAAGAAAAAGGATTTTGTAAGAAGCTACAAAAAGAACCAGGGTTTTCAAATAATCCTACAGTGCTACAAAAGAAAAGAAATTCTTTGGAATTCTCTCTATGTTAATCTCAATGGGGGCGTTATAGAATCGAGACAAGTACAAAGCAGACAGGGAGAAAGGAGGAAAACTGCTATGATACAAAAGCTTGGAGACATTGACGCTTTATTGGAAAAGCATGACACCTACAGACATCATTGCCTGAATCTGATTGCTTCGGAGAATTACGCAAGTAAAAGAGTAAGAGGGTATCTTTGTTCGGATTTTAATAACAGATATGGCTGTTATACGACATTGAAACCAGAAGAACGGGAGTATACAGGCAATAAGTACATCAATGAATTTGAACTGGAAACTCATGAGCTGGTGAGAGAGATTTTTGGAGGAACGTATGTGGATCTCCGGCCGATCAGCGGCCACATGGCAGGGATGGCAGTTGTTCTTGGAATCTTAAAACCGCATGATTTGGTGATTGAAGTGTCTTTGGAGGATTGGGGGCATGGGCTGGTGGGGCCGATGTGCCAGATCAGTCAGCTTGGGGAAACGATACGTGTGGAATATATGCCATTTCAAAATGGAGAAGTGGATATAGACGGATTGATTCAAATGGCAAGGGAGAAACGGCCAAAGCTGGTGATCTTTGGAGGCTCAGGGACACTCTTTCCAGAGCCGGTAGAGCAGTTTGTGGAGACGGCGGAGGAACTGGGAATCGTAGTGGCCTATGATGCCTCTCATGTGACGGGGCTGATCGCGGGCAGGCAGTTTCCGAATCCTATTGAGCATGGAGCGGATATAGTATTTGGGAGCACCCATAAATCTTTCCCGGGACCACAGGGGGGATTTGTGATCAGCAATAAACCGGAATTGATGAAACAGATTGGAGACGCGCTTTCTCCGTCCCTTGTAACCAGCCATCATATTGTGCGGCTTCCTGCTTTTGCGGCTTCTCTTTTGGAAATGAAGGAATTTGGAGAAGACTACGCAAAGCAAATAGTAAAGAACGCGCGCAGCCTTGCGGAAGCGCTGCATAAATACGGATTTCATGTGCTTGGAGATGAAGCCAAGGGATTTACGCAAAGCCATCTTCTTCTGGTAGATTTGGAAGATCTGGTGGAAACTGCGCCGGGAAAACTGCTGGAGAAGGCCGGGATTTTGTGCTCTGATGATTTTTCCGGAGCGAGTGCGCAGATCCGGATCGGAACGCCAGAAGTCACCAGATTTGGAATGAAAGAGGCGGAAATGCAAGAAATTGCCAAATTCTTTAAAAGGGCCATTATAGACAAAGAAAGTACCGAAATTTTGGCAAAGGAAGTTGGAGAATTTGTCAAAGACTTCGATAAGCCAAGGTATTGCTTTGAAAATTGAGAAGGAGGAAGAACAGATGGTAGAGATAAAAGACAGATGGTTAAACTTTGAAGTGTCGGAATTTAAAGAGCGGTTACGAAAAGTAAAAGAGAGTATGCAAAAGAAAGGGATGGAAGTCCTGATTGTGACAGACCCTGCGAATATGTGCTATTTGACAGGGTTTGACGGCTGGTCCTTTTATGTACATCAGTGTATCATAGTCATTGATACGGAAGAACAGCCGGTGTGGATAGGAAGGGGACAGGATGCCAACTCTGCGAGACTGACGACCTGGCTGGATGATGAAAATATTTACGCTTATACGGATGATTATGTACACTCTTTGATCAAACATCCTATGGAATTTGTGGCTGATGTGATTCGGGGGAAAAAGGCAGATAAAAAAGTGATTGGAACAGAGATGGATGCCTATTATTATACGGCGAAATGCCAGGAGCGATTGGAGGCCTCCCTCCCGGATGCTAAATTTGCAGATGGAAACAACCTGGTGAACTGGGTGAAGTTGGTAAAATCTGATAAAGAAATAGAACTGATCCGCAAAGCGGGGAAAATCGTAGAGCGAGGAATGGCAAAAGCATACGAGACGGTAGATATTGGTGTCAGACAGTGCGATGCGGCGGCAGAAGTTTATGGAGCTCTCATTAGAGGAACCGAAGAGTATGGCGGAGACTATGCTTCGATTATTCCTTTGATGCCTGCGGGTGTGCGGACCTCTACACCTCACCTGAGTTGGACTGACGAGGTTTATAAAGACGGCGACACCGTGATCCTGGAGCTTGCTGGCAATTATAAAAGATATCATTGCCCATTGGCGAGAACGATGATCCTGGGCAATGCTCCGGAGCGGGTGAAGGAGCTGGGCGCGGTGGTTACAGAAGGAATTGCCAAAGCACTGGAGGCGGTAAAGCCGGGTGTAACCTGTGAAGAAGTAGAGCGGGTGTGGGCGGCGAGCATTGCTAAGAGCGGATTTATTAAGGATTCTCGAATCGGCTATCCAACAGGATTGAACTTCCCGCCGGATTGGGGAGAGCATACCGCAAGTCTGCGGCCTGGGGACAAGACTATTTTGAAGCCCAATATGGTCTTCCACATGATTCCGGGAATATGGCTGGATCAGTTTGGTGTCGATATCAGCCAGACGTTCCGTGTGACGGAGAACGGCTGCGAGGAGATGACCTCCTACGAGCGAAAATTATTGGTGAAGTAAAGTGGCCGGAAAAGGGAAGGAGTTGTGAGGATGAGTTGGATCATCGTTGCGGAAATCATATTATACTGCATTTGTATGATTGGGATTGGAGTTTATTTCAGCCGTAAAAAATTGTCTCAGGAAGAATTTATGCTGGGCGGAAATAAACTCCCCGGGTGGGCGCTTGCTTTTTCCGAGAGAGCGGCTTGTGAATCCGTATATCTTCTGATGGGACTGACAGGGTTTGTCTATGCAAATGGCGTGTCGGGAGCTTGGGTGCTGATCGGATCCGCTATGGGCACAATGGGGTTCTGGCTGTTTTTTGGCAAGAAGATCCGGCAGGACAATGAGAAATATGGAGCATTGACATTGACGGAATATATTGCCATGAAGTTTGGGGCGAAGGCCAACTTGATTCGATGGTTTATCAGCATCAACGTAGGAATCTTTTTCATGTTCTATCTGGGAGCACAGTTTTCGGGAGCCGGAAAAACTCTGCTCACTGTTACAGGCTTAAAACCAGCCTATGGTATGCTTATTACGGTAATCGTAGTAGTCCTGTACACTACGATGGGGGGATTTATGTCGATTGTATGGGCAGATGTAGTTCAGAGTATTCTTATGGTGGGAACACTGGTGGTGGTTCCAATTACAGCCTTTTTTGTAATACAGGCTCAGGGGATTGACATATCGGCCGCCTTGCTGGAAGCGGGCCCGAATATTTCCTCCTGGACAGGCGGAGTGAACGGAATGGCGGCCTTCCTTTTGATCTTTGCTAATCTGAACTGGTGCTTTACTTTTTATGGCGGCCAGCCGCAGCTGACTTCCCGTGTGATGGCCATGAGGAGTGTGAAAGAATATAATACGAGCAGGAATGTGGCGGTGGGATGGATTGCCGCCGGCTACACAGGAGTCTTTTTCATCGGGATCTTGGGTGTGGCGCTTTATGGCTACGATGCTTTGGCTGATCCGGAAACCTTACTGCCTTATATGATCCAGGATCTCTTCCCGGCTCCGCTTGCAGGGATTCTGATCGCGGGGATCTTCGCGGCCATGATGTCAACCTGCGCCTCTGTGATTATGGTAGTATCAGGAACTTTAAGTGAAGATATTATTCATAAGGCCCTAGGGAAAAATTTGACCAGCGATCAGCTTGTCCGCTTGTCTCGGATCGTAATCTTATGCGCAGGTGCTCTGGGACTTTTTGTGGCCATGACGTCAGGAAAACTGATCTATTACATTACCAGTTGGATGAACGCAGGCGTTGGAAGTGTTCTCTCGGCGATTGTACTGCTGGGATTGTTTTACAAGAAGTCTTCAGCCAGGGGGATTGCATGGTCAATTCTGATTGGGACGATCTTTACAATTGGCTGGATGATCACACCTTTAGAAAATATTGTGAGCGCACGGTTTATGTCTTTTGCGGTAACAATTCTCAGTGGAATTTTGTTGAGCCATCTATGTCCGGACAGTAAATATGAGACAGAGATGTCAGAAAGTCAGGCGGCCGGATAAGGAGGAAAGAGACATGGAAATCAGGACAAGAGTTTTGGAGCTGGAGCCGGAATTGATCGCGTTGAGAAGAGACCTGCATCGCCATCCGGAGCTTGGGTATGAGGAATACCGGACCTCCGATATTGTGTATAAATACCTGGAAGCCTGCGGTCTGGAGGTGGAAAGAATCTGCAAGACGGGCGTGGCCGCTTTGATCCGAGGGGGCAGGCCTGGAAAAACGCTTCTTCTTCGGGCCGATATGGACGCGCTTCCAGTGGAGGAAGAGACAACGGTAGATTACCGATCGGAGGAAGCGGGGAAGATGCACGCCTGTGGACACGATGCCCATACGGCTATGCTTCTTGTGGCGGCCAAGATTCTGGCGGAACGGCAGGAGGAGATCTCTGGAAATATAAAGTTCCTTTTTCAGCCAAACGAGGAAGGAACGGCGGCGAGAGATACGATCCGGGAGGGGATTTTAGAGAATCCCAAGGTGGATGCGGCGTTTGCTATGCATATATGGTCCCAGTTAGAGAGCGGAAAAATCGGAATTTCAGACGGGGCAGTCATGGCGGCCTTGGAGGAATTTAAAGTCACCGTTTATGGAAAAGGCGGACATACGGGAGCGCCTTATGCGGCCATTGATCCGGTGATTGCAGGGTGCAGTATTGTGCAGGCTGTTCAGCAAATTCAGACAAGGGAGATGGACCCCAGGGAACCTACGGTAATCATGGTGGGAAGGTTTGCGGCTGGAACAGCTAGCAATGTGATTCCGGATAAGGCTGTACTGGAGGGAACGATGCGTTTCTTGTATGCAGATGAAGAAAGTGGCAAGAAACGGCTGAAGGAGAAATTCGAGAAGATTGTACAAGGAGTCTGCCAGGCCTCTTCTACAGAGTACCAGATTGAATACAGCGGGGATGACAGCCCGGCGGTCATAAATGATGCGTTGTTGGCAGAAAATCTGCGGAAGACTGCGGCGAGGGTTGTGGAAGCAAAGGACGTAGTTCGATATTCGTATATCGCAGGAGAGGATTTCGCAGAATTTACCAGGAAGGTTCCAGGGGTGTTCTACTTTTTGGGAAGCGGAAACGTTGAAAAAGATACTTGTTATCCTCATCACCATCCTAAGTTTAACGTTGACGAAGAGGTGATGAAGACTGGAGTGGAAATGCATGTACGTTCTGCGTTGGATTATTTGAGAAGCTAGAAAGGAGTAAGTCATGGAGATCAAGAAATTATATATTAACGGGGAATTTGTGGATGGAAACTCCGGTCAATATATTGAGATTGAGAATCCTTATACAAGAGAAATCATTGAAAAAGTTCCAAGAGGAGACCGAGAAGATGTGGAACGGGCGGTGCGCGCCGCCAGGAAAGCTTTTGAGACTTGGCAGGAGGTGCCGGTCGAAGAGAGAATCCGGCTGATGGAGAGCGTTGTTCAAGGCTTGAAGGCGCGCAGAGATGAATTGATCGAGACGGTGACAAAAGAGCTCGGAAGCCCCTATAAAGTGTCGCGGGACGTGCATGTGGATCCATTTATCCTGGAGGCGGAAAACTATATCCTGACAGCCAGAAACTATGAGTATGAAAAGCGGTTAGAAAATTCTGTGGTCCGCAGGGAGCCGGTGGGCGTGGTCGGAGGCCTTACCCCCTGGAATTTCCCGCTGGAGCAGATTGTAAAAAAAGTAGTTCCGGCACTTCTTGCCGGGAACTGTGTAATCCTCAAGCCAAGTCAAATGACACCGCTGACTGCTTACATTCTGACAGAACTCATTGATGCGGCGGGATATCCGGCAGGCGTATACAATATGGTCACGGGGAAAGGAGCAGAAGTGGGGAATGTTCTGGCTTCTCATCCAGAAGTGGACATGATTTCTTTTACAGGCTCGACAGACGCGGGACGAGAGGTCGCAAGAATGGGGCTTGCGAACATCAAAAAGCTGGCGTTGGAGCTTGGCGGGAAATCAGCGACCGTTTTATTGCCGGGAGGAGACTATGAATTGGGCGTGAAGGCCACTCTTGACACAGTGTTTCTGAATTCCGGGCAGACCTGCAATGCGACGACCCGTCTTTTGGTGCAGGAGGAGGACCTAAAATCAGTGGAGGATATTATCATCCGACAGTCTTCCGGCTATGCAGTTGGAAATCCCACCGACTGGACGGTAGATATCGGACCTCTTTCCAGTCAGAAACAATATGACAAAGTAAAAGGTTATATTGAACTTGGAGTCAAGGAAGGGGCGAGAATGATCGTCGGAGAGGTTCCGGACGGGCAGACAGAAGGCTACTATGTAAAACCGGTGGTATTTTCAGACGTAACCCAGGACATGAGGATTGAAAAGGAAGAGATCTTTGGCCCGGTACTATGCGTATCGACTTACAAAACAGTGGATGAGGCCGTAGAAAAGGCGAACGACAGTATCTATGGACTTGGCGGAGCGGTGTTTGGCCCGGAAGAGCTGGCACAGAAGGTGGCCAGGAGGATCAAGACAGGAACGATTTATGTCAACGATGGCGAGTGGGATGTCAGAGCGCCTTTTGGCGGGTACAAGCAGTCAGGATTAGGAAGAGAAGGCGGCGTGGAAGGATTTGAGGAATTTTTGGAAGTGAAATCCATCTATACGCCAAGGGGAGAGCGGCGCTGATGTACAGAAAAATGCACATAAGATTCCAAGAAGAGACCTTGTTTTTCAAGGTCTCTTTGTATTATAATAAAAATACTGAGAAAAAATGGAAAGGAGTCTATAATCATGGGATTTATAGATGAAATCAAAGCAAAGGCGAAAACCTGTAAAAAGACGATCGTGCTTCCTGAGACGGAGGATATCAGGACTTACGAGGCGGCAGAGGCCGTTCTTAAGGAAGGGACGGCGAACCTGATCCTTGTGGGAAGCGAAGAAGAGATCGCGAAAAACAAAGGAGATTTTGATATCAGCGGAGCGACTATCGTAGATCCTGCGACTTCTGAGAAAACAGAAGGATATATCGCGAAATTAGTAGAGCTGCGCCAGAAGAAAGGAATGACTGAGGAACAGGCAAGAGAGCTTCTTTTGACGAATTACCTTTACTACGGAGTCATGATGGTCAAGATGAAGGATGCGGACGGAATGGTTTCTGGAGCGTGCCATTCTACGGCAGACACCCTTCGCCCCTGTCTCCAGATTCTGAAGACAAAGCCAGGAACAAAGCTGGTATCCGCATTTTTCGTGATCGTAGTTCCAGACTGCGACATGGGCGCTGACGGAACTTTTATCTTTGCGGATTCCGGACTGGAGCAGAATCCGGATCCGGAGAAGCTGGCGGCGATCGCCCTTTCTTCCGCGGACTCTTTCCGTCTCCTGACAGGCAAGGAACCGATCGTGGCAATGCTGTCACACTCCACCAAGGGAAGCGCAAAACACCCGGATGTGGACAAAGTGGTAGAGGCAACCCGTATCGCGAAAGAGAACGCGCCGGAAGGCCTTCAGCTGGATGGAGAGTTCCAGCTTGACGCGGCGATCGTACCAGAAGTGGGCGCTTCAAAAGCACCGGGAAGTCCGGTGGCAGGCAAAGCGAACGTACTGGTATTCCCAGATCTGGATGCGGGAAATATCGGTTACAAGCTGGCTCAGAGACTGGCGAAAGCAGAGGCTTACGGTCCGCTGACCCAGGGAATCGCGGCTCCGGTCAACGACTTATCCCGCGGCTGCAGCGCCAAAGATATTGAAGGTGTGGTAGCGATCACGGCAGTACAGGCAATGGCAGAAGAATAAAGAAAAGTAAGTAATATAAAAGAGAGGGAAAACAAATGAATGTATTAGTTATCAATTGCGGAAGTTCATCATTGAAGTTCCAGCTGATCAATTCAGAGTCTGAGGAAGTACTGGCAAAAGGTCTGTGTGAGCGGATCGGCATCGACGGGCGTCTCACCTATCAGCCGGAAGGCGGAGAGAAGGAAGTATCTGACAAAGCTATGCCTACCCATACGGAGGCGATCCAGTTCGTGATCGAAGCCCTGACCAACGATAAAACAGGCGTTGTAAAGAGCTTAGATGAGATCGGCGCGGTGGGCCATCGCGTAGTACATGGAGGAGAGAAGTTTGCAAATTCTGTTGTGATCACAGACGAAGTCCTGAAAGCCATCGAAGAATGCAACGACCTTGCGCCGCTTCACAATCCTGCCAATCTGATCGGCATCAACGCGTGTCAGAAACTGATGCCTGGCACACCGATGGTTGCTGTATTTGACACGGCCTTCCATCAGACCATGCCGGAGAAAGCTTATCTTTACGGGCTTCCCTATGAGTATTATGAGAAGTACGCGGTAAGACGCTACGGTTTCCACGGGACAAGCCACAGTTTTGTCTCCAAACACGCGGCAGAATTCCTGGGACTGGATCTGAATGATTCTAAGATCATTGTGGCGCATCTTGGAAACGGCGCTTCCATCAGCGCGGTGGAGAACGGAAAATGTGTAGATACTTCTATGGGACTGACTCCTCTGGAAGGTCTGGTGATGGGAACCCGTTCCGGCGACATGGATCCCGCCATTATGGAATATATCGCAAAGAAAGAAGATCTGGATATTGCGGGAGTAATGAATGTATTGAATAAAAAATCCGGCGTGCTTGGCCTTTCCAAGAATTTATCCAGCGACTTCCGGGATCTGGAAGAGGGCATGAATAACGGGAATAAATACGCGAAAGCGGCAATGGAAGTGTTCTGCTACCGGGTAGCGAAATACATTGGTTCTTATGTGGCGGCCATGAATGGAGTTGACGCCATCGCGTTTACAGCCGGAATCGGTGAAAACTCAGGAACAGTCCGCAGGATGGTCCTTTCCTACCTTGGGTATCTGGGAATTTCGGTGGATGAAGAGGCAAATCAGAAGCGGGGAGAAGACCAGGTGATCTCTACATCGGATTCCAAAGTGAAGGTTGCTGTGATCCCTACCAACGAAGAACTTGCTATTGCTCGTGAGACGGTGGCCCTGGTATAAGTAGAACGCTGCTTTTGAAGAAAGAGAAATAATCAGTAATTTTGCGGGTTTTGGTTGACAAACTTATTTTTCGTGATATAATAGTTTAGGTGTGGATAGGAGTAATTATCTATGTTGTTAGACCTGTCAAATGTTCTGTCTGAGCAGCATGAGTCCATTGAAAGGGACGTGCCGATCGAGATAGAGAAATTTCAATTTTCACAGGGAGCTTTCCCTATTATTAGGAAAAGTCCTTTGTCTATCACGGTGGAATATGTGAAAGAGCGGAAGATTCGGATCACAGGAAAAGCAGATCTTCTGTTTGAAACAGCCTGTGATCGGTGTTTGGCACCAGTGGAGACACCGCTTACGCTTGATTTTACCAAAAATGTAGATTTGGACGAACCGGATGGAAGCCAGACGGAAGATTTTGACGAAGCAAATTATATTGACGGATATACGCTCGATGTAGACCAGATGGTCTGCAATGAGATTCTCATAGGATGGCCGACTAAGATTCTGTGCGGCGAAGACTGTAAGGGGATTTGCAGCGTATGTGGTCAAAACCTGAATGAGGGGACTTGTGACTGTGAAGACACAGGTCTTGACCCTAGAATGTCAGTTATCCGCGATGTGTTTAAGAATTTTAAGGAGGTGTAACCCATGTCGATCTGTCCAAAGAACAAATCTTCAAAGGCAAGAAGAGATAAGAGAAGAGCTAACTGGAAGATGAGCGCACCAAACCTGGTGAAATGCAGCAAGTGCGGCGAATTGATGATGCCTCACAGAGTATGCAAAGCCTGTGGCTCTTACAACAAAAAAGAGATCATTCCTCAGGACTAGGAATGAGTGAAAAGATGAAAAAGCAATCGGGAACAGGTGAGAGTTTGTTCCCGATTCTTTTTTTCGTTTTCACGAAATCTGTATATATATGGATAAAAATATTGATTTTTGGAAAAAGGTCTAGTAGAATTATGCTAGTAGTGCTAGGAGGAATCATATATCATGACTGAAATTACAACAGTAGCCGTGGATGCCATGGGCGGCGACAACGCTCCGGGCGAGATCGTCAAAGGCGCAGTGGAGGCTGTGGCAGAACGGAGGGATATCCAAGTCTGTCTGGTGGGTCGGGAAGATGTGATCAGGAAAGAGCTGGATAAGAATGGATACAGTGGAAACCAGATCCAGATCGTTCCGGCGCAGGAAGTGATCGAGACGGCTGAGCCGCCGGTGAACGCGATCCGTAAGAAGAAGGATTCATCTATCGTTGTGGGAATGAAGATGGTGAAGGAAGAAAAGGCAGATGCCTTTGTGTCGGCAGGAAGCTCAGGGGCGATCCTTGTGGGAGGACAGGTGATCGTTGGAAGGCTGAAAGGCGTGGAGCGCCCGCCGCTGGCACCTCTGATCCCAACGGCGTCTGGAGTAAGTCTTCTGGTAGACTGCGGTGCCAATGTGGACGCAAGGCCTTCTCATCTGGTTCAGTTTGCGAAGATGGGATCGATCTATATGGAGCATGTAGTCGGCATCCGGAATCCTAAAGTTGGAATTGTCAATATCGGCGCGGAAGAAGAGAAAGGGAATGCCTTGGTAAAAGAGACGTTTCCTCTGCTGAAGGAGACAAAAGGGATTCATTTTATTGGAAGCGTGGAGGCCAGAGAGATTCCGCGGGGACAGGCAGACGTAGTTGTTTGCGAGGCGTTCGCGGGAAATGTGATTCTGAAGCTTTACGAAGGACTGGGGTCTGTATTGATGGAGAAGATCAAAGGGGGGATGATGACATCTCTAAGAAGCAAGATCGGCGCACTTCTGGTCAAACCTGCCCTGAAAGAGACGCTGAAGACGTTTGACGCGACAGAATATGGCGGAGCGCCATTGCTGGGGTTGAAAGGACTTGTGGTCAAAACTCACGGAAGCGCGAAAGCTAAGGAAGTTCGCAACACGATCTGGCAGTGCTGTACGTTTAAACAGCAGAGGATCAACGAAAAGATCAGAGATTGTATTCAAGCCGGCGAGGAAGCGGCTGAGTCATAAATTATCAGTTTAGAAAAGGAGAAAAGAGTATGGAATTTGAAAAACTGCAGGAGATCATTTCAGATGTGCTGAATGTAGAGGCGCAGGAAATTACAATGGAGTCTAAATTTGTGGACGACCTGGGAGCAGATTCTTTGGATATTTTCCAGATCATTATGGGGATCGAAGAGACATTTGATATTGAAATCGACAATGAAGACGCGGAAAAGATCGCTACAGTAGGGGATGCCGTAGAGCAGATCAAAGCGGCAACAAACAACTAGGCATGGTTTTAGGAGACGAAAAAGCCCGGTAGGGCTTTTTCGTTTTATGGGAGAGAGTATGGGAAAAGATTTGAGAGAATTGGAGAAAAAAACGGGATATCAGTTTCATGATTTCCGGCTTCTGGAACGGGCGATGACCCATAAGTCCTACATCAATGAGGCCCAGATGGAAAGATATGAGTGCAACGAACGGCTGGAATTCCTGGGAGATGCGGTGTTGGAACTTGTGACCAGCGAATATCTGTTTCGGGATAAGGCGAATTACCCGGAAGGAGAGCTGACTCGGATGAGGGCGGGTATCGTCTGCGAACCGGCGCTTGCGTTCTGCGCAAGAGAATTGGGACTTGGGTCTTATCTTATGCTAGGAAAAGGAGAAGAGGCTACGGGAGGCCGGAAGCGGGAATCTCTGACATCGGATGCGCTGGAGGCTTTGATCGGCGCGATCTATATGGACGGTGGTTTTACTAATGCGAAAGAGTTTATTCACCGGGTAGTACTGAATGATATTGAGAAGAAAAAACTCTTTTTCGATAGCAAGACTATCCTTCAGGAAGTTGTGCAGGGATATTTCAAAGGGGAGAAGATTTCTTACCGCCTGATCGGTGAAAAGGGCCCTGATCATGACAAATCCTTCCAAACGGCAGTATACATTGGAGAGGAAGCTTATGGAACGGGCATGGGACACACAAAAAAGCGGGCGGAGCAGGAAGCGGCTTATCAAGCCCTGCTTGCCTTGAAAAAGCGGGATATAAAGTAGGTGGAATATGTATTTAAAAAGTATCGAGGTTCAAGGTTTTAAATCCTTCGCCCACAAGATCAAATTTGATTTTCATAATGGAATCACCGGGATCGTAGGACCTAACGGCAGCGGAAAGAGCAATGTGGCGGACGCGGTGCGCTGGGTGCTTGGTGAACAAAGAGTAAAACAGCTGCGCGGCGGAAGTATGCAGGATGTGATTTTCTCCGGAACTGAAAATAGAAAGCCTTTGAGCTATGCTTCTGTGGCTATTACTCTTGATAACTCTGACCACCAGCTTCCTATTGAGTTTGAGGAGGTGACGGTAGCCCGAAGGCTGTACCGTTCCGGGGAAAGTGAATATCTTATTAATGGGAGCCCCTGCAGACTTAAGGACGTAAATGAGTTGTTCTACGATACCGGGATTGGAAAAGAGGGTTATTCGATCATCGGACAGGGGCAGATTGACAAGATATTGAGCGGTAAGCCGGAGGAACGGCGGGAACTCTTCGATGAGGCCGCGGGAATCGTCAAATTCAAACGTCGAAAAAATCTATCGGTGAAGAAGCTGGAAGAAGAACGCCAGAATCTTCTTCGCGTCAATGATATCCTGGCAGAGCTGGAAAAGCAGATCAAGCCCTTGGAGAAACAGGCGGAGACGGCCAGGGAATATCTCAGAAAAAAGGAAGAATTAAAAAGATATGATATCAATATGTTTCTGCTTGAGACGGCCAGGATCCAAGAGCAGATCCAGGGAATCGAAGGAAAACTGGAGGCCGCCCGTCAGGAATTGGAGGAATCCGGCAGCGCTTACGCGGATATGAAGCAGGAATATGAGTCGGTAGAGGAACAGGTGGATGGCATCGAGGCTTCCATTGAGAAGGCCAAAAGTCAGCTAAACGAGACTACCATCCTCAAGCAGCAGCTGGAGAACCAGATTGCCCTTTTGAAAGAACAGATCCACAGCGCCCATATGAATGATGAGCATTACGACCAGCGGGCCAAAACCATTGAATCAGAACTGATGGAGCGGGACAGCCAGCTGCGGGAGCGAAGGCGGGAACAGGAAAGTATCCGGGGGGATCTGGAAGCGAAAAAAGCGGAGGAAAATAAGGCCAGGGAAGAATTGATCACGGTCCAGACCAGGATCGCGACCCTGTCCGCCGCGATCGATAAGAATAAAAGCGATATCATGGAGCTTTTAAACAACCGGGCTTCCACGAAAGCGAAGATCCAGAAATACGACACCATGCTGGAGCAGATCCAGGTGCGAAGAGAACAGTTGGACCATCGGAGCAAGGAGACCCAAGAGGAAGCGGCGGCCCAGGAAAGGCTGCAGAACGGATACCTGGAAGAGTTAGAAGAGATTTCCGGCAAGATTCGCAAGCTGACAGCAAACAGCAGCCAGTATGAGGAGAAGATCCAAAAGATCCAGAAGGATCTGGCTGGAAGAACGGAGAAATTCCGGATTGGCCAGACCGCTTATCACAGAGAACAGTCCCGTCTGGAGTCTTTAAAAAATATTACAGAGCGGTATGACGGGTACGGAAACAGTATCCGGAAAGTCATGGACCACAAGGGGAGGGAGCCGGGGCTTCTGGGCGTGGTAGCGGATCTTATCAAAGTAGAGAAGAATTACGAGATCGCTGTGGAGACGGCGCTTGGCGGCAATATCCAGAATATTGTCACTGCCGATGAAGAGACCGCGAAACGGATGATCCAGTTCTTAAAGCAGAATCGTTTTGGAAGGGCAACCTTCCTTCCTCTCACCAGTATGAAGGCCAGAGGCGGTCTGGCAAGGCCAGAGGCGTTAAAGGAGCCGGGAGCGATCGGGATTGCGGACACGCTGGTGAAGACAGACCCGGCATATCGGGAATTGGTAGGCTTTCTTCTCGGGAGGACCTTGGTAGTAGACCACATCGACACGGGCACCAGGATCGCCAGGAAATATCAGCAGTCTCTCAGGATCGTCACACTGGAAGGAGAACTGATCAACCCGGGAGGATCGATGACTGGCGGAGCCTTTAAGAATTCCAGCAATCTTCTGAGCAGAAGGCGGGAGATCGAAGAATTTGAGAAAACGGTCCTGCAGCTGAAAAAGGAAATGGACGAGCTGGAGGCGGAATCAGACAGACTGCGCCAAGTCCGGACCGGATATTATGAAAAGATCGAGCAGATCAAGGAAGAACTGCAAAAAGCTTATGTTGTGCAGAATACGGCCAAAATGAACGCGGATCAGGCAGGAGCCAGAGCTAAAGCGGCCAGAGATCTGGTGGAAGATATCCAGAAGGAAGGCCAGGATCTGGATCGGCAGATTACAGATATCATGGATAATCAGGAGTCTATCAATGTGGAGCTGGATACTTCAGAAGAACTGGAAACCCAGCTGACGGCCCGTATCCAGGAAGATCAGGCGGCGCTGGATCAGGAGCATGAAATTGAAACTGCCAGACAGAAGACGGCAGAAGAAGTCCATCTGGTCTGCGCGGGGCTGGAACAAAAATATGAATTTGTACTGGAAAATGTGACCCGTATCCAGGAAGAGATGGAGAAATTCCAGGAAGAATTAACGGAACTGGAGGAAAGCAAGGGAGGCACATCAAAAGAAATCCAGGAAAAAGAAGCTCAGATCCAGGACCTTAAGCAGACTATTGAGAATTCCGGAGAGCTTTTCGCTGAGATACAGGCAGAAATCGAGAAATACAAAGTGGAGCGGGAAGAACTTACCCAAAAGCACAAAACATTTCTCCAAAAAAGAGAAGAACTTTCCAATCACATGGCGGAATTGGATAAAGAAGTGTTTCGTTTGGAAAGCCAGAAAGAAAGCTATGGGGCGGCTTCCCAGAAACAGATCGATTATATGTGGGAAGAATATGAGCTTACCTACAACCGGGCGCTGGAGATCCGGGATGAGAAGCTGACGGACCTTGCGAAAATGAAACGCAGGATCCAGGAGTTGAAAGGCGAGATCAAAGGCCTCGGGAATGTAAATGTAAATGCTATCGAAGACTACAAGAACTTGTTTGAGCGGTATGATTTCCTGAAGAAGCAGCATGACGACCTGGTGGAAGCGGAAGCGACTCTGGTTCAGATCATCGATGAGCTGGATGCCGCCATGCGCAAGCAATTCCAGGAACAGTTTGCCAGGATTTCTGAAGAATTCGACGCGGTGTTCAAGGAATTATTCGGCGGCGGAAAAGGAACTCTGGAACTGATGGAAGACGAGGATATTTTGGAGGCGGGGATTCGGATCATTGCCCAGCCGCCGGGAAAGAAGCTACAGAATATGATGCAGTTGTCCGGCGGAGAAAAAGCGCTGACGGCCATATCACTGCTGTTTGCGATCCAGAATCTGAAACCATCGCCATTCTGCCTGCTGGATGAGATCGAGGCGGCACTGGATGATAACAATGTGGTAAGGTTTGCGAAGTATCTCCACAAATTAACGGAAAATACCCAGTTTATCGTGATCACCCACAGAAGGGGGACGATGACGGCGGCAGACCGTCTGTATGGGATCACCATGCAGGAGAAGGGAGTGTCGACACTGGTATCTGTCAGTCTTCTGGAAGGGGAACTGGACAAATAGGACAGCATAAAGGAGGGAAAGCGATGGCGGAAGAAAAGAAAGGCGGTTTTTTTAAACGACTGGTGGCGGGGCTTGGAAAGACCAGGGACAATATAGTATCCGGCATGGACAGTATTTTCAGCGGATTTTCTCACATTGACGAAGATTTCTATGAAGAACTGGAAGAAGTTCTGATCATGGGAGATCTGGGAGTTCAGGCGACGGAAGAAATCCTGGAGGACTTAAGGGCCAAGGTGAAGGAACAGCACATCAAGGAACCGAAAGACTGCAGGGAGCTTTTGATCGAAAGCATCCGGGAGCAGATGGATGTGGGGGAAGCGGCCTATGAGTTTGAGGAAAAAACCTCTGTAGTTATGGTGATCGGTGTAAATGGAGTAGGCAAGACGACCACGATCGGCAAGCTGGCCGGAAAACTGAGAGCCCAGCATAAGAAAGTAGTCCTTGCGGCGGCGGATACCTTCCGGGCGGCTGCCGGCGAGCAGCTGAAAGAATGGGCGGCGCGCTCACAGGCAGAACTGATCGGCGGACAGGAGGGAGCGGATCCCGCTTCTGTAGTCTACGATGCGGTCGCGGCCGCTAAGGCAAGGCACGCGGATGTCCTTTTGGTCGATACGGCGGGAAGACTCCATAACAAAAAGAACTTAATGGAAGAACTGAAGAAGATGAACCGGATCATCGAACGGGAATATGGAGAAGCCTATAGAGAAACATTAGTGGTTCTAGATGCGACTACTGGCCAGAATGCTTTGCAGCAGGCAAAAGAGTTTAGCGAAGTGGCAGACATTACCGGCATTATTTTGACAAAGATGGACGGGACGGCAAAAGGCGGGATCGCGGTAGCGATCCAGGCGGAGCTGGGAATCCCGGTAAAATATATCGGCGTGGGCGAGACGATAGATGATCTTCAGAAATTCGATTCCGATACCTTTGTGAAAGCATTGTTTTCTGGAGAGACAGCGTCAGAGGAAGCGTAAGTTTATAGGATCGGTGACTGATAATTTGTAAAAAGAACAGGAGGATGGATATGTTGACGTTAGAAAAATTTGAACAGGCAAGCGAAATCGTGAAAAATGTGACTCTTCCCACTAAGCTGGTCTACAGCGAATATTTAAGTCGGCAGACAGGCGGCCGGATCTACTTGAAGCCGGAAAATATGCAGTATACCGGCGCTTACAAAGTAAGAGGGGCATATTATAAGATCAGTACCATGTCAGAAGAAGAACGGGAAAAAGGCCTGGTAACAGCTTCCGCCGGCAATCATGCCCAGGGAGTAGCGTTTGCGGCTCAGAAATTTGGGTGCAAGGCGACGATCGTAATGCCTACGGTTACGCCCCTGATCAAGGTAAACCGTACCAAAAGCTATGGCGCGGAAGTGGTCCTTCACGGAGATGTTTATGATGATTCCTGCGCGTATGCGTTGAAATTAGCGGAGGAGACGGGGGCGGCCTTTGTGCACCCGTTTGACGATCTGGATATCGCGACTGGACAGGGGACGATCGCAATGGAGATCGTGCAGGAACTGCCTACTGTAGATTACATCCTGGCGCCCATCGGCGGCGGCGGCCTGGTAACAGGCGTATCCACTCTTGCAAAGATGCTGAATCCCAAGATCCAGGTCATTGGCGTTGAGCCTGCGGCGGCGGCAAGCATGACAGCCGCGTTCCAGGCAGACGGCCCGGTGGCGCTGGACAGCGCGGATACCATTGCCGATGGTACAGCAGTGAAGAAAGTGGGAGAGAAGATTTTCCCCTATGCGAAAGAGAATATCGACCGGATCCTGACTGTGCAGGATGACGAGCTGATCGGCGCTTTCCTGGATATGGTGGAAAATCATAAGATGATTGTGGAAAATTCAGGCTTGCTGACGGTAGCGGCCCTGAAACAGTTAGATCTGAAAGGAAAGAAAGCAGTGTCTATCTTAAGCGGCGGAAATATGGACATCATCACTATGTCCTCCGTGGTACAGCACGGACTGATCCAGCGAGACCGGATCTTCTCCGTATCCGTCCTGCTGCCGGATAAGCCGGGCGAGCTGGTGCGCACCGCCAAGACCGTTGCCGACGCTCAGGGCAACGTTATCAAGATCGAACATAACCAGTTCGTAAGCACAAATCGGAACGCGGCGGTAGAACTGCGGCTTACCGTTGAAGCCTTCGGCACAGAGCATAAACATGCGATCATGCAGGCGCTGGAAGACGAGGGACTGCGTCCGAGAGAAATCGGAGCGAAATTGTATTAATTTTATACCAGGACGTAGCCTTTTGAAGAAGTGATACGTCTGGAATTAGCATCTGGGGTGTACCCGAACGGCGAATTGATGGAGTTTTCTAAATTGTCACTCTGTCTTTTCGCCATTTTTATTTGCAAATGGAGGATATTTTTGGAATTTTCCTGGTTGTTTCTCAAATTTTTCTGTGTTGACATAAAACGTATAATTGTATACAATTATACTATAATGCGATTTGAAGGAAGCATGAGAAATAGGAAGGAGACGAGAAACTTGGAAAACAGGAAGGTATATTTTGACAGTCATACGAATCTTTTGCAGCTTGAAGAGCATATGTATCCGCTGGTGGATGTGGAGCAGCCCAATGTGTTTCGGAATTTATTTCATTATGACGAGGTTCCGAAGATTGCCTTTAATGACAGGATCGTGCCCCACTGTATGCCGGACGAGATCTGGATTACGGATACCACTTTCCGTGACGGCCAGCAGTCGCGGGCGCCTTACAGTACGGAGCAGATTGTGACTTTATATGATTTTCTCCACCGTCTGGGCGGTCCCAATGGGAAGATCAGGCAGAGTGAATTTTTCTTATACAGCAAGAAGGACCGGGATGCGGTATACAAGTGTCTGGAGAGGGGCTATGAATTCCCTGAGGTGACCAGTTGGATCCGGGCCAGCAAGAAAGATTTTGAGCTGGTAAAAGAAATCGGTCTGAAAGAAACTGGAATTCTGGTCAGCTGCTCAGATTATCACATTTTTTACAAGCTAAAGACCACAAGGCGCAAGGCTATGGAACAGTATCTTTCTGTTATCCGGGAATGTTTGGAGACTGGGATCAGTCCCAGATGCCACCTGGAAGATATTACAAGATCGGATATTTATGGCTTTGTGATTCCTTTCTGTATGGAACTCATGCATCTGATGGAGGAATATAAGATCCCGATCAAAATCCGGGTGTGCGACACAAT
>CABPCP010000015.1 GCA_902406105.1 uncultured Mordavella sp. | reverse complement strand
GCCGCCGGTATTACCGGTGTCTCCGGTGTTGCCGGTATTGCCAGTATTACCGGTGTCGCCGCTGTTATCGGTATTACCGGTATCGCTGCTGCTGTCAGGTTCTTCCACGTTCTCGCCGTCTTCACCTACTACATTTCCATGACCTGGACAGCTTTCCGTAGGAGCGGTGTCGGCCGCGAAATACTCGGTCGTGCTGGGGCACTGGCCAGCTACCGCAAGTTTGCCGGTGAGAGTACAAACAGTTTTCTTCTCGACAGAACTTGGCATTTCAAAATCTTTATATTCCAGATTCTCGTGGATCCGGCTCATGATTCCTCTCCACAGCCGGAAACGGAAGCTGGTATCGTAATTACATTCTTTGTTGTCATCGTAACCGCCCCATACCGCGCAGGTATAGTATGGAGTATAGCCGCAGAACCAAAGGTCTTTATTGGAAGTAGTGGTACCTGTCTTGCCAGCCACGGGCATATTATCCAGCTGGCAGGAAGTTCCGGTTCCGCTTGTAACTACGGTTTCCATCGCGCTGGTCAAAAGAGCGGCAGTGCTGTCTTTTAACACTGTACGGGTTTCCTGATTGTTTTCCAGAAGCACATTGCCATCGTGGTCAACGATCTTGGTATACATAGTAGGAGAATTGTAAACGCCTCCGTTGGCGATCGTCGCGTAAGCGGCGCACATTTGATAGTTATAGACACCTTCTGTAACACCGCCGAGAGCCAGGGTCTGGTTTACGTCGCTGTAGATCTCCCCATTGATCTCTTTATCCTTGACCAAGGTGCTGATTCCAAAATCTTCACAATATTCAAACCCTAATTCCTGAGTGATCTCGTCGCTTACTTTTACCGCGCAGACGTTGATCGAGTTTGCGATGGCGGTACGATAGGTGACGTCGCCTTTGTAGGAACGGCTGGCATTCTGGACCTGCCTTCCGTTCTTGTAAGAGTAGGGCTCATCCCGGACGATGGTTGCCAGAGATTTGCCGCAGGCATCAAGAGCCGGAGCGTAAGCCGCCAGGATTTTGAAACAGGAACCAGGCTGGCGTTTCGCATCCTGGTATGCGCGGTTTAGACCCTGGGTCGTTTTCTCGCCTCGTCCTCCGACCATTGCTTTTATCTGGCCGGTAGCCTGATCCATAATGGTGACAGAGGCCTGAGGCTGGGGAGTGATGGTGATCCGCTCATCGTAGGTGTCGCCTTCCTGTGCGATCGTGGACTTCCATTCCTCTACCATAGCCCGTGCTTCATCTTCGCTGGAATAAAGCAGCCCCTGGTCATCGCCATAAGTCTCTTTGACATAGTTTTTGATATGGCCGGAACTATAATTTTCTACTGTTCCATCCGCCCGTGTGACAGTCAGCGCATAATCCAGCCCGTATTCTTTCAGTCCCGGATAATTGTCGTCATCATTCATCTCTTCATCGCAGATCTGCTGCATTTCCAGGTTCTGCGTGGAATATATGCTCAGGCCTCCGCTGTAGAGAGCATTGTAAGCCTGCGCTTCACTGTAGCCCAGCTGTTCCTGCAGATCGGTCATGACTTGATCCGCCAGAGCATCTACAAAATAAGACGTAGAAGTTTCCTGTTCCTCTACCTGGGTGTTTACCTGTTGGATGCGGGCGTAGACATCATCTGCCATTGCCTCGTCATAAGCCGCCTGATCGATATACCCCTGTTCCAGCATATTGTCTAAGACTTTCTGGCGGCGCTCGGCGTTTGCTTCCGGATTTGTTACCGGATTATAGCCGGAAGGGCTCTGAGTGATCGCCGCGATGACCGCGCATTCAGAGAGGGTGAGTTCCGATACATCTTTCCCAAAATAGCGCTGGGCCGCGGACTGGACTCCCAGAGAATTCTGTCCCAGATTGATGGTGTTCAGATAAGCCTCCATGATCTCTTCTTTACTCATCTGCTTCTCGATCTGAAGAGCAAGATACTGTTCCTGGATCTTTCGCTGTAATTTATCATAGAAGGTTTTTTCTTCCGTGAATTCGGGGAAGACATTGTTCTTGATCAGCTGCTGCGTCAGAGTACTGGCGCCTTCAGAAAAATTCCCGGAGGTGATTCCCACCACAGCGGCACGGGCGATACCCTGCAGATCGATACCGTTGTGTTCATAGAAACGCTCGTCCTCGATCGCGACAAAAGCGTGCTGCAGATCTTCCGGGATCTGGTCCAAGGTTTTGTAGACACGATTGGAACCAGAAGCGACAAAACGCTGGATTTCGGTTTCCCCGTCATCCGCATAGACAAAAGTAGTATATCCAGATGGTTTTACATCGTCCGGAGAGACTTCCGGCGTGTCGTCTAAGATTCGCTTGATAAAGACGCCGCCGCCAACGGCCCCGGCGACTCCTACAACAAGCAGACAAAGTAAAAAGGCTTTAAAAAGCCTTACGCCAACTCGTTTTCCCTGCATGGTAGATTTGGACGTGATCTTCTTCTGCTTTTGAGAAGCTTTTTTCTTACCATAATTCATGCGCGTCTGCCTCCTTTATACCTGGTCATTATATCAAATAACAGTATTGAAATAAAGAAAAAAATGAAAACTTCACATTTTGGTAGGAAAATCTTAAGAAATTCGTTATAGTAATAAGGTAAGGCTATGTAGAAGCAAAACTTTTAGAAAGGAACGGCAGCAGCATGCAGTCAGAATATAAAATCATATATCAAGGCGGGCAAGCCCAGATCATAGAGAAAAAGTCCAGATTTATCGCCACAGTCATCCCGGTAGAGACGGAAGAGGAAGCGCTGGAGTTTATTGAGTCCACACGCAAAAAATATTGGGATGCGACTCACAATTGTTATGCCTATGTGATCGGAGACAGGCAGGAGATCCAGCGCTGCAGTGACGATGGAGAGCCGTCCGGAACAGCGGGGCGGCCTATGATGGATGTCCTTTGCGGAGCGGGGATACATAATGCGGCTGTGGTGGTGACAAGGTATTTTGGAGGTACGCTCCTTGGGACCGGAGGGCTGATCCGCGCGTATTCTATGGCTGTTCAGGAGGGGCTTGCTTCTTCTGAGATTATAACCAGAATACCGGGGATTAAACTAAAGATAACTGTAGATTATACAGAATTAGGCAAAATCCAATATCTGCTTGGACAAAAGAAGCTGACGGCCCAGGATGAGGTATATACGGAGAACGTAGAATTTACAGTACTGGTTCCAGAGGCGGAAGCCTCCAGGCTTCAGGAAGAACTGACAGAAGAGACCAATGGAAGGATCATCATGGATATCCAAGGACCCTGCGGGATCGCGAGACGAAATGGAAAACTAACAGAATTGTAGAAAACAGATCGCGGGCCTGTGGGAAAGGGGCCGCGCCGCTTCCCACAGGCCCGCTGCTATGGTGAGGGACATTCCTGCGAAGATCCGCTGTCACACTTGTTAATCGAATTCTGGTTCGATCAGACCAAAACTTCCGTCTTTGCGCCGGTAGACCACGTTGACCTCGTCTGTCTGCGCATTGCAGAATACAAAGAAGTCATGTCCCAAAAGCTCCATTTGTACGCAGGCATCTTCCGGGAACATTGGTTTGATACCGAATTTCTTTGTGCGGACGATGCGGATCTCACCATCGTCTTCTACCACGTCTTGATCATCAAAGAATTCTTGTTTAAAGTTTCCGCCTTCCTGGTGTCTGGCAATCAGTTTATTCTTATATTTCCTGAGCTGACGCTCAATAACCTCTTCTACCAGATCAATGGAAACATACATGTCGCTGCTTTGCTGTTCTGAGCGGATAAGACCGCCCTTGACAGGGATTGTGACTTCTATTTTTTGACGTTCTCTCTGTACGCTTAATGTAACGTGGATTTCCGTATCAGGAGTAAAATACCTTTCCAGTTTTCCTAATTTGTTTTCGATGGCCTGCCTTAAACCTGGCGTAACATCAATGTTTTTGCCGATAATGATAAATTTCATGATACCAACTCCTTTTGACATATTTTCAGAAAGTATAGTCTGACAATTCCTGCCAAAACCATGAATCTATCTGATATATGTAGTATAACATGTTTGGAGTCTAATGTATAGCTCGGATTACTTCGATTCGTGAAATTTTTCCATCATGCATTTTGGCGACACGCAATCCAAAGTTCGTGAAACGGATCAAAGTCCCGACACCGATCTCAATATCTTCCTCTTTGCATTTGCGCAGGAACACATCTTTCAGCGTATCTCCATCTTCATGGGGGATTGAAATGCCAAGGATTTTGTTGATGACCCCTACTTTCGTGGTAGACCGGAAGACGATCTCATCAGAGACGTCAAAATTGGAAAACAGGAATTTCCGGGTGGCAAAAAGAACCGCGATGGCACACACGCCGATCAGGCTGGTCCAGGCGGAAGAATGATCCACGATGATCTGCCGGGCAATGGCGAACAAGAGTACGTCAAATACCGTGGTAGGAGAATGATAGTACATCATGCGGATCAGCTCTACGCCGATGATCAGATTGAAGCATGTTTCCAGCAGATCATCATAGTTGGGCCAAACATCCAGATTGGGAATGTTTCCAAGCTCTCCCACCATGCGCAGAGAGAGCAGAAGGATTCCGATCGCCAGCATAATGGCAATGAAAAACTCCAGGATCGTGGCCAGACGTTTTAAAAAGATGGATACATATTGTCTCATGATTTCCTCCTTCAGAGTTTATTAAGAGCGGTTCGCCCGCTTGCGCATCCGGGGATCCAGGATCTTCTTGCGGAGCCGGAGGCTTTTGGGAGTGACTTCCAGAAGTTCGTCTGTGTCGATAAAATCCAGAGCCTGTTCCAGGCTTAAGATCTTAGGGGGAGTCAGCCGGAGCGCTTCATCAGCGCTGGAAGACCTGGTATTGGTCAGATGTTTTGTCTTGCAGACATTTACTTCAATATCATCCGTCTTTGCGTTCTCTCCAATGACCATCCCGGAGTAGACTTTTTCTCCGGGACCGATGAACAATGTCCCCCGTTCCTGCGCGCTGTATAGGCCATATGTTACAGACTCGCCGGTCTCAAAGGCGATGAGAGAGCCTTGTTTTCGATATTGGATATCGCCTTTATAGGGAGCGTAGCCATCGAAGGCGGTATTCATGATCCCGTTTCCTTTGGTGTCAGTCAGGAATTCGCCCCGGTAGCCGATGAGTCCGCGGGAAGGAATAGAGAATTCCAGGCGGGTGTAGCCGCCGCCGATGGGGCTCATATTGCGCAGTTCTCCTTTGCGCTGGCTCAGCTTTTCAATAACCGTCCCGGTGAACTCATCGGGCACGTCAATATAAGCGGTCTCCATAGGCTCCAGAAGTTTTCCGTTCTCGTCTTCCCGGTAGAGGACCTCTGCCTTGCTTACGGCAAACTCATATCCTTCCCGGCGCATATTCTCGATCAGGACGGAAAGATGGAGTTCTCCCCGGCCGGAAACCTTGAAGCTGTCTGTGCTGTCGGATTCTTCCACCCTTAAACTGACATCGGTGTTCAATTCCCGGAACAAGCGGTCCCGCAGATGCCGGGATGTAACGTATTTCCCTTCCTGCCCGGCGAAAGGACTGTCGTTGACGATAAACTGCATGGCGATGGTAGGATCTGAGATTTTCTGGAAAGGGATGGCTTTTGGATTTTCTGGAGAGCATAAAGTATCACCGATGGAAATATCGGAGATACCGGAGATGGCTACGATAGAGCCGATGGTCGCCTCCTTGACATCAACCTTATTCAGACCGTCGAATTCATAGAGTTTGCTAATGCGTACTTTTTCCTGGCGGCTGGGATCATGCTCGTTGACCACAACGGCATCCATGCCTACTCGGATCCGGCCGTTCTCTACCTTTCCGATGCCGATGCGGCCCACATATTCATTATAGTCGATGGTACTGATCAGCACCTGGGTATCTGCGTCCGGATCGCCCTGGGGAGCTGGGATATAGTCAAGAATCGTTTCAAACAGCGGTTTCATATCCCGTTCCTCATCTGTCAGATCCAGGACAGCTACGCCGGCCTTTGCGGAAGCATAGACAAACGGACAGTCCAGCTGTTCTTCGGACGCGTCCAGATCGATAAAGAGTTCCAGGACTTCATCGATCACTTCCTCCGGCCTGGCCTCCGGACGATCGATCTTGTTGATGCAGACAATGACCGGGAGAGACAGATCCAAAGCCTTGCGCAGTACAAATTTGGTCTGGGGCATAGCTCCTTCGAACGCATCGACCACCAGTATAACGCCGTCGACCATTTTAAGCACCCGCTCCACCTCGCCGCCGAAATCAGCGTGGCCCGGAGTGTCCACAATATTGATCTTTGTTCCTTTATAAAAAACAGCGGTATTCTTGGAGAGGATGGTGATTCCCCGCTCCCGCTCAATGGCGTTGGAATCCATGACTCTTTCCGCTACTTCCTGGTTTTCGCGGAATACGCCGCTTTGCTTGAGCAGCTCGTCCACCAGGGTGGTCTTGCCATGGTCGACGTGGGCGATGATCGCGATATTTCTAATGTCTTCACGTTTTTGTTTCATAACAGATCTTCCTTTTCTCTACTTATATTAATATATCAATCATTTTCGTACAACGCTAATAGTGTATCATATTTTTAAAAATTTACAAGTACCAGGAAAATCAGGTTCTAAAACAGAAAGGCTGTTCATAGACTAAATAGTGACCGAGAAATACGATTTAGAGGAAGGGAGATTGTAAAATTATGTCAGATAAGATCATTGAGAACAACCAGGTGACGATCATGGGAGAGGTTGCATCGGCTTTTTCATTCAGCCATGAAGTGTTTGGAGAGGGCTTCTATATGGTGGACGTAAGCGTAAAAAGGCTGAGTAATTCCAGGGATTTGATACCGGTCATGATATCGGAGCGGCTGATCGACGTATCCCAGGATTATACCGGGGAATTCCTGATGGTAACAGGACAGTTCCGATCCTATAACAGGCATGAGGAACAGAAGAACAGGCTTGTGCTGTCTGTGTTTGCCAGGGAGGCGGCGTTTATTGAAGAGGAGCCGGACGGAGCGAAGACCAATAATATCCTGCTGGACGGATACATATGCAAGCTTCCGGTCTACCGAAAGACACCGCTTGGCAGAGAGATCGCGGATCTTCTTCTTGCGGTAAACCGTCCTTATGGAAAGTCGGATTATATTCCCTGTATCTGCTGGGGCAGGAACGCAAGATTTGCCTCTGCCTTTGAAGTAGGAGAACATGTTCAGCTGATCGGCAGGATCCAGAGCCGGGAATATGTGAAGAAATTATCCGAGACGGAAACGGAGAAACGAACGGCTTACGAGGTCTCTGTGAGCAAATTGGAATGCTGTGAAGATTAGACGGTCCCTCATTGACATCATATTTGATTGATGATAGAATTTTTATAAATCAGAATGTCAGGAGGGTAATTATGGCTATTTTTAAGGGTTCTGGCGTGGCGATCGTCACACCGTTTCAAAAGGACGGAAGCATTGATTATGATATGCTGGACCGGCTGATAGACTATCACTGTGAGAATGGAACAGACAGCATCATCATCTGCGGTACTACTGGGGAATCAGCCACCATGACGGAAGAAGAACATATGGAGTGTGTAAAGTTCGCCATTGACCGGGTAAAAGGCAGACTGCCGGTGATCGCGGGGACTGGTTCCAACTGTACGAGAACGGCCATTGACATGTCAAAGGAGGCGGCAGATTACGGCGCGGACGGACTGCTTCTTGTGACACCTTATTATAACAAGGCGACTCAGGCTGGGCTGATCGCGCATTATACGGCGGTGGCGAAAGAAGCCAAGGCTCCGATCATCATGTATAGCGTAGCCAGCCGGACGGGATGTAATATCGAGCCGGCGACGGTGGCTTCTCTGGTGAAGAATGTAGACAATATTGTAGGAGTTAAGGAAGCTTCCGGAAATATTTCTCAGGTCGCGAAGATCATGGCGCTGACAGACGGAAATATTGACCTTTACTCGGGAAATGACGACCAGATCGTGCCGCTTTTGTCTTTGGGCGGCAAAGGTGTGATCTCCGTACTGGCGAATGTGGCGCCAAAAGAGACTCATGATATCTGCGAGAAATTTTTCGCTGGAGACGCGGCAGGAAGCGCCGCGCTTCAACTGAAGGCTGTCCCGCTGATCGAGCAGCTCTTCTGCGAGGTGAATCCGATTCCGGTCAAGAAGGCGGTAAGCCTGATGGGATTCGAGTGCGGACCGCTTCGCATGCCGCTGACAGAATTAACGCCGGAGCATGAGAAGTCGCTTGTTCAGGCAATGAAGGACTTTGGTATCAAGCTGGCATAGAACAGACATGGAACAGCCGCGAAGGCGGCTCAGACGGGAGGACAAAGAAAGAATGGTACGGGCGATCATGCACGGCTGCAACGGAAGAATGGGCCGTGTGATTACAGAGATGATAGAAAAAGAACCAGAGATGGAGATCGTGGCAGGCGTAGACGCATATACAGGCACCCCCAATACCTATCCGGTATTTGAGACCATTGGGGCATGTGACGTTGAGGCGGATGTGATCATTGATTTTTCCACAGCTTCAGCGGCAGACGATCTGCTGGCTTACGCAAAGGAACACAAAATGGCGCTGGTCCTGTGTACGACAGGGCTTTCAAAGGAGCAGATCGAAAAAGTGGGCGAGACGGCGAAGGAAACGGCGGTTCTCAGATCCGCTAATATGTCCATGGGCATTAACCTGCTTTTGAAATTACTGAGGGATGCTTCTAAAGTGCTGGCGAACGCGGGCTTTGATATTGAGATCGTGGAACGCCATCACAACCAGAAGCTGGACGCGCCAAGCGGAACCGCGCTTGCGCTGGCGGATGCGGTCAATGACGCTCTGGGACAAGAATATCATTATGTATATGACAGAAGCGATAAGCGTCAGAAACGGGACGAGAAAGAAATCGGAATTTCCGCGGTGCGCGGAGGCACTATTGTGGGGGACCATGAAGTGATCTACGCGGGGACAGACGAAGTGATCGAATTCAAGCACACAGCTTATTCCAGAGCGATCTTTGCAAGAGGCGCTGTGGAGGCGGCCAAATTCCTGGCGGGGAAGCCGGCGGGACATTATGACATGGCTGATGTGATCGAGGCGCAGCAAAGCCGATAAGTTTAGCGAAGAAATCACTGTGTGTGAAAATTACATATGGGGAGGAGTTTATGAGAGATCTGGAAGAACGTTATCTAAAGAGACTTTCCGAACTTTATCCTACCATCGCAAAGGCATCGACAGAAATCATCAATCTGCAGGCGATCTTAAACCTGCCTAAAGGAACAGAGCATTTTTTGACTGATATTCATGGGGAATATGAGGCTTTTTCTCATGTTTTAAAGAATGGCTCCGGTTCCGTAAAGCGGAAGATTGAAGATGTTTTTGGAAATACTGTGAGTAGCAGGGACAAACAGGCCCTTGCTACTCTTATTTATTATCCAAGAGAGAAGATGGAACGGATTCGGAAAACAGAAGAAAACCTGGAGGATTGGTACAAGATCACATTATACCGTTTGATCGAAGTATGTAAAAGCGCCGCCAGCAAGTATACCCGCTCAAAAGTGCGCAAGGCCCTGCCGGAAGAATTCTCTTATGTGATCGAGGAGCTGATCACGGAGAAGCCGGAGCTTACAGATAAGGAGTCCTATTACAGTTCCATTATCAGCACGATCATCCGTCTGGGAAGAGCGGAAAAGTGTATTACTGCGTTCAGCAGGGTGATCCAGCGGCTGACGGTAGATCATCTTCACATTCTGGGCGACATCTATGACCGGGGACCTGGACCGCATATTATCATGGATAAGCTGATGGACTATCACAGCGTGGACATTCAGTGGGGCAATCATGATGTGCTCTGGATGGGAGCCGCGGCGGGGCAGAGAGCCTGTATTGCCAATGTAATACGAATCTGTGCCAGATATGGGAACCTGGATATTTTGGAAGATGGATATGGGATCAATCTTCTCCCGCTTGCGGCGTTTGCAATGGATACTTACAGAGACGATCCATGCGCCTGTTTCGCCCTGAAAAGCCCGCCGGCACATGGAGAAGGAGAGCGGGCCATGGATATGCGGATGCACAAAGCCATCTCCATCATCCAGTTTAAAGCGGAAGGCCAGGCAAGCCGGAGGAATCCGCAGTTCCATCTGGAACACCGGGATCTGCTGCACAAGATCGATTACCAGAATGGCACGATAGAGCTGGATGGAAAAATCTACGAACTGTTGGACAAGAACTTTCCTACCATAGATCCCAAGGACCCCTATCAGCTTTCCAATGAAGAAGAAGAGATCATGGAACGGTTGGAACAGGCGTTTCGCAACTGCGGGAAACTGCAGGATCATATGCGGTTCCTGCTGAATAAAGGGAGTCTCTACAAAGTATATAATAAGAACCTTCTGTATCACGGATGTGTACCCCTTATGGAAGACGGCCAGCTGAAGGAGGCCAATATATTTGGGGAAAAAAGAAAAGGGGCGGGGCTGTACCGGATCTTGGAAGAATATGTGCGGAAAGGTTTTTACGCGGAAGCTGCGGACCAGCGGCAGCGGGGACGGGACATGATGTGGTATATCTGGCAGGGACAGGATTCTCCTTTGTTTGGCAAAGACAAGATGGCTACATTTGAGCGGTATTTTCTGAAAGACAAAGAGACCCATATAGAGAAGAAGAATCCTTATTACCGGTATCTGGAAGATCCGCGGGTAATAGATGGGATCTTAAAAGAATTCGGGTTGGAAGGAGAAGAATCCCATATTATCAACGGACATGTGCCGGTACGGCTGAAAGATGGGGAAAGTCCGGTGAAATGTGATGGGAAAGTACTGGTCATCGACGGCGGATTTTCCAAAGCATATCAGAAGGAAACCGGGATCGCGGGATATACGCTGATCTATAATTCTTATGGTCTGAT
This sequence comes from uncultured Mordavella sp., assembly GCA_902406105.1. Lineage (GTDB taxonomy): Bacteria > Bacillota > Clostridia > Lachnospirales > Lachnospiraceae > Massilistercora. Next base: position 38,719 of record CABPCP010000015.1, on the reverse strand, counting down.
CTTGGCGGCCCATGAGCCATTTGAATCAACTGAAAACGCGATAGAGAAAGAGAGTGATATCCATTCAGACAGCATAGTGGTCAAAAAAGTCATGCGCCGCAAAAAGGTGGGCGATACGGATATCGGAACAGAACTAAAAGCTCAGATCAAAGATTTGGAAGAACTTGTAAAAGCTTATCGGAGCGGACGGTTGACAGAGAAAATATAATAGGCAAAAAAAGCCAGCGAATAAAAAGTATAGAATCTCCCATTTTGCAGATATTACTAACACCAGGAAATACCTGATAATCAAAGAATATACATGAAAGGGAGATTTTGACCATGAAACAGTTTAAAAAACTACTGGCCGTGTTTCTCTGTGCGGGAGTGCTGATGAACCTTGCCGCCTGCGGAAGCGACGGCAGCGCCAAAGACAACGGCGCGGTAAACACAGAGACCACAGAGGATAGGGACCAAAACAGCGCAGATCGGGAGGAGGCCGATATGAACGGCGCTACAGACGGAACCGCGGATGATGGCGTGCTGGATGAAATTGGAAATGATGTTAAAGATGGCGCGGAAGATATTGGGAATGACGTGAAAGACAATGTGGAAGACATGGAGAAGGATGCCAAGGACGCCAATGACCGGGAGGCCGCAGAGGATGCCCGGTAGATGAAAAAAGACAGACACCGAAAAGGAAGACGGCGGAAAATCCGCGGTCTTTCTTTTTGAGTCCGGGACCTTTTCCGACAGGCTGATTTTACGTGGATTTTACAAAGAAGCGGTGGAGAATAAAGGATAAGGACTTCATAATAAAAGAAGGGGGATCGGTCTGGTGAAGAGAACCTGGAATGGAGGAAATGCTGTGAATGGAATTATGATCGTAAGTTTACTGGCTGGTGTCTTGTTTCTTTGTCTGGCGGCGCGGGGGCTTTGGAAAGCAAAAGCATGGTTTGGCGCGCGCAGGCTTACGGCGGAAATTGTAGGGATCGAACATCAGGAGGCATGGAAGGGAGAAGAAGTGATCGCCAATGAAGATTCTTGTACAGAGGTGACGCTGCAGTTTTTCTGTGACGGCCGTATGGTCAGGAAGAAGAAGAAATATCAAGGTCTTCTGGAGACTCCGCAAAGCTGCGGGAAGCGGATGCCGGTTTTCTATGTCCCGGATACAGACCGGTGGATCCTGCGAAAAGACGTGCGGGCAAATTGGATTTGGCAGCTTTTAGCGGCTTTCTTTTTCTTATGTATGGCTTTTTGCTTTGTGGAGGCTGGAGGAGGGACTGCCGCTGAACTGACGGCGGATGGTGTGATCGGTCCATCTTACGCGGGAAGGGCTCTGCGCATATCCGCGGGGTGCCTGTCTCTTCTGGCGGGCTTCCAGTGCGGAAGGAAAATTGTTCCCGCATGCTTTTCCCCGATTTTTTTCCTGCTGTGGTGGAAGTTCCAGGAGTCCAGAGGCGCGCTGGAAGCGGTAGAGGCCAAGTTTGCGGGGATGGTCTGTCGGACAGAACCGGAACATGAAGAACATGATTATCCAGTATTCTTATACTGCAGCCAAGGAGAATGGAGGAAGTGGTATTCCAACAATATAATGATAAAAGGAGATTATCAGCTGGGAGAGTATGATACGATCTACCGTGAGAAAAGGACTGGAGATTTTTATCAAAGGCCAACTGGTCTGGATATTTTTACCGCCGCGATCTTTGGTTTTGTATTCCTGGTCTGTCTGGTCTTTGCGGTCTCTCTGCTGGGATTTGGGGGAAATCTGATCTATACTGGGATTACGGGCGTGTGGGAATGATTCGGCCCTTCGATGGATTCCCGCTCTTCCCTTGCTTTGGGGATTGTGGTATACTGTACCAATAAGCGCCGGCTCAAAAAGGATGCGCCGGCAATAGTTCAAAGGAAAGAACTAAAAAGGAGATACATAATATGGCAAGAGAATTACTGATGGGAAATGAGGCCATCGGTCTGGGGGCTGTCCACGCGGGCATCAGCCTGGCGGCGGGGTATCCGGGGACGCCTTCCACAGAAATCCTGGAGACGGTGGCAAACTATAATAAGGAGAAGCGCATCCATGTAGAATGGTCTGTCAATGAGAAGGCGGCTCTTGAGGTGGCGGCGGGAGCATCCTATGCGGGAGCCAGAACACTTGTGACCATGAAGCAGGTGGGACTTAATGTGGCAAGCGATCCGGTGATGAGTCTGGCTTATATTGGAGTGGAAGGCGGAATGGTGATCGTCGCGGCGGATGATCCGGGACCGATTTCTTCCCAGACAGAGCAGGATACAAGAAGGTTTGGGGCGTTTTCTAAGCTTCCGGTCTTTGACCCCGTTTCTCCAGAGGAAGCGTATGAAATGGTAGAAGAAGCGTTCCGGTATTCAGAAGCATACCATACACCGGTAATCCTGCGTCCTACCACGCGAGTCTGTCATGGCTGCGCTTCTATTGAAGTAAAAGAAGAATCTTGGAAGTCCGCGCCAAGAGGATTTGTCAAAGACGCTGGGCGTTGGGTGATCTTTCCCAGACTTTCTTATCAAAACCATAAGAAGATAGAGGCAAGAAATGAAGAGCTTTCCCGCCAGTTTTCTAAATGTCGTTTCAATCATATAGAAGGCGGCATAAAAGGCGCAGACGGTGTGCCGCGAAAGGGCATCGCCGCGGGAGGCGTTTCCTATGCCTATGTGAAAGAGTCTCTGCCGGAAGAGGTGCCTCTTCTGAAGATTGGCACGCCCCATCCATTTCCGGAAGAGCTGGCGGTTGAATTCCTAAAAGGGCTGTCGGAAGTGTTGGTCCTGGAAGAATTAGATCCTGTAATTGAAAAAGAATTGCTTTGTATCGCCGGAAAGTATCATCTTCCGGTTACGATCAAAGGGAAGCTGACCCATGATACCCAGAATGCGGGCGAGAACAGTGTAGAGAGCGTGAAAGCGGATTTGGCTGCTTTTCTGCCGGAATATCCGGAACTTGCGGAAACTGAAGAAAGTGCCGGAAAGGAGACGGAACAGCCCGCGCTTCCGATCCGTCCTCCGGTATTGTGCGCGGGCTGTCCCCACAGGGCGTCCTTCTATGCGGTAAAACGGGCGGTAAAAGGGAGAAAAGCGGTTTACAGCGGGGATATCGGATGTTATACGCTGGGGAACGCTAAACCTTTGGATATGGTAGATACCTGTCTTTGTATGGGAGCGGACGTTACCATTGCCCAGGGCCTGCATATCATAGAACCAGATGCGGTAAACTTTGCGTTCATTGGAGATTCTACGTTTTTCGCGTCTGGAATTACGGGAGTGGTAAACGCGGTTTATAATCAGACGGATATTGTACTGATCATTCTGGACAATTCCACGACGGCTATGACCGGCCACCAGCCCCATCCGGGAACGGGCAGGACTATGATGGGAGAGATCGTGGAGAAGATCAGTATCCGGAAGATTCTGGAAGGCATTGGCGCGGCCAAGATCGTGGAGGCGGATCCGCTGGATCTGGAAGCGGCGGAGAACGCGGTCAAGCAGGTGCTGGATGTGAGGGGAGTCCGCGCGGTGATCTTTCGGTCTCCCTGCATCGCGGTAACAAAACCCAATAAGCAGTATCAGGTGGAGGAAGAGACATGTACCTTCTGCCGTCAATGCATTCGGGAGATCGGGTGCCCGGCGATCTCGGCAGAAGACGGGAAAGCCCATATCGAGCCGTCCCTGTGCTTTGGCTGCGGGCTGTGTACTCAGATCTGCCATTTTAACGCCATAAAGGAGGTGGGGGCACATGAATAAGAATTGTCTGCTGTGCGGCGTGGGGGGACAGGGAGTGATCCTGGCCTCAAAGCTGATCGCCTATGCGGCTATGGAGAAAGGACTTCAGGTGCGGACCACGGAGACCATCGGAATGTCTCAGAGAGGAGGAAGCGTGGTCAGCCACGTGCGTATGGGCGAGGCGGTCCACTCACCTATGATCCCCAAAGGAAAAGCAGATATACTTCTGGCTTTTGAGCCTGCGGAAGCAGTGCGGAACCTGGTTTATCTGAGGGAAGGCGGCGTAGTGGTCGTGAACCGGAAGGCTGTGAAATCAGCGGCTTCCACTCTGAGCCAGGACGGATATCAGGGACCGGAGATGCTGGAATTCTTAAGCAGACAGAATCTCCGCCTATATGTGGCAGACGGAGAAGCGCTGTGCGCTCAGGCAGGATCTCCGAAGGTGCTCAACGTCGCTCTTCTTGGGGCGGCCGCGGCCAGCAAAGCTTTGGATCTGACGCCGGGGGATCTTGAGACGCAGATCCGGAGGAAAGTAAAACCGTCTTATGTGGATATGAACTTGAAGGCCCTGGCCCTTGGAGCCAAGGTGGAAAAGGAAGGGAGACCCAGCCGATGAAAATGACAGAATTACAGTTTCGACTGATCAAAGCAAATTTGAAGGTACTGACATCGAAGCCTTGCTTTTATAAAGAAAAATTCAAAGACATTGATATGGATTCTATCCAGAGTCAGGAAGATTTTGAGAAACTGCCGTTTACCTGGAAAGGAGATCTCAGAGAAGCGTACCCGCTGGGGCTCCAGGCAGAGCCGGACGAAGAGATCGTGCGGATCCATTCGTCTTCCGGGACTACGGGAACTCCGGTGATCATCCCTTATACGCAGAAAGATGTGGACGACTGGGCGAAAATGTTTGCCCGCTGTTATGAGATGGCCGGGATCACGGCTCTGGACCGGATCCAGATCACGCCGGGGTATGGACTGTGGACTGCCGGGATCGGATTCCAGCTTGGCGCGGAACATCTGGGGGCGATGACAATCCCAATGGGGCCGGGGAATACGGATAAACAGCTTCGGATGATGCAGGACCTGAAGGCGACAGTGCTTTGCGCTACTTCTTCTTACGCCCTTCTTCTTGCGGAAGAGATCGCAAAGCGGAACCTGACGGATAAAATCTATTTGAAAAAAGGCGTGATCGGTTCGGAACGCTGGGGCGAGAAGATGAGAAAAAGAATCGCCGCGGAGCTTGGCGTCCAGCTTTATGATATTTATGGACTGACGGAAGTGTACGGCCCAGGCATCGCCATGAGCTGCGATTATGAATGCGGCATGCATTACTGGGACGACTATGTATACTTTGAGATTGTAGATCCTAAGACCGGGGAAAATGTGCCGGATGGAGAGATCGGAGAATTGGTGATCACTACGCTGCGCAAGCAGGGAGCGCCGCTGATCCGTTACCGTACCCATGACCTGACCAGATTTATTCCGGGAGACTGTCCATGCGGGTCCAGATTCCCCAGGATCGATACGCTGATCGGACGGACCGACGACATGGTGAAAGTCAAAGGCGTGAATATCTTCCCAAGCCAGATCGAAGAGATGTTAAAAGGAGTGGAAGAGGCGTCCAGTGAGTATCAGTTCATGCTGGATCATATGAACGGCAAGGATGTGTGCACACTGTTTGTAGAGATCAACAAAGGAGCAGACCCAAAGGCGGCCGCCAGAGTGATCCAGCAGGAATTTAAGAGCAAGATCGGGATCATGACCAACGTAAAACCAGTGGCCATCGGGGATCTGCCCCGCAGCGAGAAGAAATCCACACGCATCTTTGATAACCGGTACTAGGAAAGGAACACAGACATGAGATTTCGCCCGTGTATTGATATCCACAATGGAAAAGTAAAGCAGATCGTAGGCGGCAGCCTTACGGACGAAGGGAACCAGGCCCAGGAGAATTTTGCCACAGAGCAGGGAGCGGAGTATTACGCAAAGCTTTATCAGAAAGACGGTCTCTTAGGCGGCCACGTGATCCTTTTAAATCCGGCGTCTTCTGAGTATTATCCAGAAACAAAGCGCCAGGCCCTGAATGCCCTCAAGGCTTATCCAGGAGGTCTGCAGATCGGCGGAGGGATCACCGCGGAAAACGCCGGGGAATACCTAAGCGCCGGGGCCAGCCATGTGATCGTGACTTCGTATATTTTCCAGAATGGTCAGATCTATTGGGAGAATTTGGAAAAGCTAAAACAGTCTGTTGGAAAAAAACATATTGTGGTGGACGTAAGCTGCCGGAAAAAGGACGGAGCTTACTATATCGTAACGGACCGCTGGCAGAAATTTACAGAAGTAAAATTGGAAGAAAGCATTTTGGATAAGATCAGCCAATGTTGTGATGAGTTCCTGGTCCATGGAGTAGACGTGGAGGGGAAGGCGGCTGGCGTGGATGAAGAACTGGCCGCTCTCCTTGGAAACTGGTCCGCGGTTCCGGTGACCTATGCCGGAGGTATCGGCAGTATGGAGGACTTGGAACGTTTCTTTCAGATCACGGGAGGAAGACTGGACTTTACCGTGGGAAGCGCCCTGGATCTCTTTGGAGGGAACCTGCCTTATGATCGGGTGAAAGGATATCGGGGAAGTTCTGGAGAGTGTTAGCGGATAGGAGAAAGGAGGCGTCTTATGAAAAACCAGTTTGGGACAGCGCTTCGGGCACAGATGGAAAAACTGGGGTTAAAAGAAAGCCAACTGGCGGAGGCTCTTGGGTATGATGCCACATATATTAGTAAATGGGTCAGTGGGAGCAAGCTGCCTTCTTCCCGCAATGCACAACAGATCATACAAAAGGTTTCTGATTTTTTACAGAACAGTCGGAAAAGCAAGAGGATTCCTTTTTTGATGAGTTGAAAAGGGCCTATGACAAGGATAGCAGCTATCTGAATTTTCAGGCGTACAGCAGCGGCCAATTGGCAATGATCAATGACTCCAAGCAATTGTGCCAAATGGTGAAAGATGTGCTGCTGCGGACAGGAGGCAGTGACAGGCGGGAGATTTCTATTATGGCAGCCTTTGATCTCTTTGGGTTGTTTGGCAGTGAATTCAGGTATCTGATCCGGGAACTTCATGATACGGGTGTGAGAAAAGTGGAGTTAAGACTGGCGCTGGATCTAGAATTATTAAGCCAGGAGGAATGGGGCCGTTTTTATACGGGGAATATCCTGCATACGATTGATTCACTAGAATATGTAGAAATGTCGGTTGTGGCTTTGGAACCGGGCGCGCCTCAGATCTTGGTCATTGACGGTCTGTTCTGCGCGCAGATATTATGGAAAAAAGACAGTCATTTTATGGCGGTTTATTCATTGGAAACCGATATGACAGAACGGTTTGCGCAGATTGTCACACAGGTTTTAGAAAATGGGGAGAAGCTGCTGGATCCGGCGAAGCCGGAGAGTTTAAAGCGGACGAATGCGCAGATAGAGACATATTCGGATCAAAGGCAGTGGCTGTTTTTCAATGAACCGCCGTCTATACTTTTCCCGGATGAGATCATGGATTCTTTGATCAAACGCGCAGAGTCAAAAGATTATATGGATCACTTGATAAAAATGAAGAACATTTTTTCTAAATGGACTTGCAGATCTCAGATTGACCTGGTGCTGTATGCTTCAAGACTTGGCCAGTATCTGTCTGATGGACGTATCAGCGTGGGGAATGTAGAACAGAAGCTGACAAAAGACCAGGTGGACAGTCATTTGCGGCATTTGGCTAAGATTATGGAAGCAAATCCGCAATTGCGTGTCTGGCTGATTCGGGATACGGTGCAATTAGGAGAAGAATTCCGATGGTGTCCCTCAATTTTTATCGATACACATTTGCTGTATCTTGAGACTGCCAAAAATGCATCCATTGATAATTTTCACATTTCTATGGACCCCAGAATGAGGGAGGCTTTTAAGCGGTTTTTTGAGAATATGCTGAAACAGTCTTTTTGCAGCAGAATAACTGGGGAAGAACTTTTGCGGTATCTATAGAAAGGAAAATAGAATAATCAAGAATCTTAGATATGGACTTGGATACATGAATTTCATGAATTCAGGTCCATTTGTTTTTCCTGTGACAGAATTCAGACAGGTTCAGTTGCCGGGAACAGGCGCTCCATGTATGCTTTAATTAGGAACTGGTGGTGGAGGTTGAGAAGGGAGAAATGCGGAATGGATATAAAGATAAATGATTTTATTAAATCTCAGGATAAGACAATGTATATTGATGATGACCCTTCACAAGCATCATCTCTGTCGATTGACTGCGGCGAAGGGATTAATATTATGCAGATTCCCCCTTGCTGGATGTCAGCGATTGAAAATCTGGACCTGGAATACATCCGGACCTATCCTCATACGCCGGGATTAAAAGAAGAAATCGTCCATTATTGGAAGGAGTGCGCAGCGATAGATGAGGAGAATATCTTTTTCATAGAAGGTTCTATGGATGGAATCCGTATCGCGTGTCGCGTGTTCCTGGAAAGAGGAGATCTGGTACTTGGAAATATTCCCACTTTTAACGCGGCGGAAGGCGAGATTAAGCTAAGCGGCGCAAAATACGATGGGATACTGCTGGAAGAGAAACAGAATTATGCGTTTGACTGCGGCAGATTTTTGGAGAAACTAAATGGTGGATATAAGATGGTATTTCTTGATAATCCCAACAATCCTACGGGACAGGTCATTCCATTGGAACAAATCCGGAAGATTGTAGATAAGGCGGCGGAATATGGGATAGGTGTCATTGTCGATGAAGCATATGGAGATTATATGTCTAAGGAGAATTCTGCGGCCAACCTGCTGGATCGATTTGAGAATGTGGCTGTCCTGCGCACCTTTTCTAAAGGATTTGGACTGGCAGGAATGAGAATCGGCAAATCCACCACCTACGACATCTCCTCCAAGGCGGACAGTTGAGCCGGGCAGTTTCAAAAGTGACGGATGGATATAAAGTGGGAATATTGTCCCGCCTGTTGGCAGTCAAAGCGCTGAGAGACACAGACTTTCTGAAGAGGGTAAATGAAGAGGCTGGAAAATTGAAAAAGGTTTTCCTTGAGGAAACCTGGGAGAATCTGAGTATTTCTGCAACAGGGAAAAACGTGCCGATCATGTTGTTGAGTCACAAAGAAACGAATGTGGATCTGGCCGGCTGTCTTGCGGAATATGGGATCAAAGCGATCTCTGGGATGGAATTTGACGGAATAGGGAAGAATAGTGTTAGATTCCGGGTGCCGCCGCAAAAAGATTTAGAAGAAGTGCTGAGGGCATTGAAAGAGATAGACAAACGCTAGACAGGATTATAGAAGGAAACGGAGTTGGGAACGCAGGGCATTGCGCCTTGGCGGTCTGCTCCGTTTCTTTTTTATTTTTGCTTCTCCATAAGATAAAAAGTGCTATAATCTAAGCAAAAATAACAACGTTAAAAGATATCTGCCAGTTAAGAAAAGAGAACGTGTATGTAAGAAGGGAGCAAATTTAATGAAAAAGTTTGTGCCAACGTTAAGTATAGTACTGTTTCCGTATGCCGTTGCGTTTGTACTGTACTGTATTTTCAGCGGTTTTCTAATGGAAAATATTTTTCAAAACAATGCTTATCTCTGTCTGATCCTATTAGTTATCATTTGGGCAGTGGCTTTCGTTTGCGCGGTTTCGACTTGCGCGGCCAGTTTGATAAGAAAATGGGATTTCGTTGAATTGTGCCGAGTAAATTTGTTGATTAAAACAATTTCAATTCCAGCATACCTTTTTATTTTTATATTTGGAATTGTATGTATGCTTACAATTTTTACATTTGCGATTTCCGTTATTCTGATGGTTTTAGATGTGATGTCTATTATATTAAGCGGTTTAATTGGTATATCTGCTGTTAAACGCAGTTACGATAATGAGGCTATATCAGCAGGTGAAATGGTTCTTTACAGTATTCTTCAATTTGTTTTTTGCGCGGATGTGATCATTTCTATTATTGTATTTCACAAATCAAAGAAAAAATCGAAAGCCGGTGTTTGAATCATTTCCTGTAAAATATATTGTGTATCAAGGATAAACGAGATAATAAATCCTAGTTGAATAAAGGGGAAGGAAACGCTTATGAAATTATCGGATATGTCTAACGGTCCCGACTGGATCATATGGGCGGCGGCAGCTTTATTTGCCCTTATCTCCATCATCCTGCTGTCTGGACGCGGAAGCGGGCTGATCGCGGGATACAATACGGCTTCAAAGGAAGAGAAGGCAAAGTATAACGCGAAAAAGCTATGCAGGGTATATGGAGGCGGAATGGCGGTCATTACCATTCTTCTCTTGGTCATGGGAGCGTTAGAAGACCAGCTGCCTGCCTGGTTTGCCTACATAGCGGTGGGGATCATTGTTCTTGACGTTTTGGTGCTGATGATCCTTGGGAATACGGTTTGTAAAAAGCGGTAGGTGCCCAGAGCCGAGGCGCCAACTCCGACGCGCCATTCGCAAAATCCGCGTCTGCGACGCTTGCCCCGGCAGAAATGCCGGGATTTTGCTCATAGGAAGGCGCTCCACTCAAGCAGAATACCACTCGAAACTTCATGAAAGCATGGTGATTGCCCCAGAGCCGCCGAGCCAACTCCGACGCGCCATTCGCAAAATCCGCGTCTGCGACGCTTGCCCCGGCAGAAATGCCGGGATTTTGCTCATAGGAAGGCGCTCCACTCAAGCAGAATACCACTCGAAACTTCATGCAAGCATGAGTTTACTCGTGGCACCCTGCTTGGCGGAGTTGGAAGAGTGGAATTGTAAACACTTTGTAAACGGCTTGAATTGAGGGGTAGTTAGTGCTAGAATGGAAAATGATTAAATTTATGACAAGGAGTTTATGTCTAGCATGGGTTTAATAGAGAAAATTTTTGGAACGCATAGTGAGAATGAACTGAAAAGGATCTATCCTATCGTAGATACGATCGAGGCGATGGAACCTGAAATGCAGTCTCTCTCAGATGGCGAACTTAAGGAAAAGACCAGAGAATTTAAGAAAAGGCTTTCGGATGGAGAGTCTCTGGATGATATTCTTCCGGAAGCTTTTGCGGTTGTTCGGGAGGCGGCGTCCAGGACTCTTGGAATGAAGCACTACCGGGTTCAGCTGGTGGGCGGTATCATCCTTCATCAGGGACGTATCGCAGAGATGAAGACAGGTGAAGGAAAGACGCTTGTTTCTACACTGCCTGCTTATTTAAATGCGCTGACCGGCGAAGGCGTCCATATTGTAACGGTCAATGACTATCTGGCGAAACGTGACGCCCAGTGGATGGGGCAGGTTCATGAATTCCTGGGCCTGACTGTGGGAGTAGTCCTAAACGGCATGGACAGTGATGAGCGCCGTGCCGCTTATAATTGCGATATTACTTATGTGACGAACAATGAGCTTGGATTCGACTATCTGAGAGACAACATGGTGATCTATAAGGAGCAGCTGGTGCAGAGAGGGCTGAAATACGCCATCATCGATGAAGTGGACTCTGTATTGATCGATGAAGCCAGAACTCCTCTTATCATATCCGGACAGAGCGGCAAATCTACTAAACTCTATGAGGCCTGCGATATCCTGGCCCGGCAGCTGGAACGCGGAGAGGCCAGCGGAGAGTTTTCCAAGATGAACGCCATCATGGGCGAAGAGATCGAAGAGACCGGAGATTTCATTGTCAATGAGAAAGAGAAAAATATCAATCTGACCGAAGACGGTGTGAAGAAAGTAGAGAAATTCTTCCATATCGACAACTTGGCAGACCCGGAGAACCTGGAGATCCAGCACAATATTATTCTTGCGCTGCGGGCTCATAATCTGATGTTCAGGGATCAGGACTATGTAGTGAAGGACGACGAGGTGCTGATCGTAGATGAATTTACCGGGCGTATCATGCCGGGACGGCGTTATTCCGACGGTCTCCATCAGGCGATCGAGGCAAAAGAGCATGTAAAGGTAAAGCGGGAGAGCAAGACTCTCGCTACGATCACCTTCCAGAATCTTTTTAATAAATTTGAGAAAAAAGCAGGTATGACAGGTACAGCCCTGACGGAAGAAAAGGAATTCCGTGAGATCTACGGCATGGACGTAGTGGAGATTCCGACCAATGTGCCGGTGATCCGTAAGGATTTGGAAGATGCGGTATACAAGACCCAGAAAGAGAAGTTTAAGGCGGTGTGCGATGCCATTGAAGATGCGCACGCAAACCACCAGCCAGTGTTGGTAGGTACCATTACCATTGAGAATTCAGAACTTTTAAGCGGAATGTTAAAGCGGCGCGGAATTAAACATAACGTATTGAACGCGAAGTTCCATGAGATGGAGGCGGAGATCGTTGCCCAGGCAGGCGTGCACGATGCGGTAACGATCGCTACAAATATGGCCGGACGTGGTACGGATATCAAGCTGGACGATGAGGCGAGAGCGGCCGGAGGACTGAAGATCATTGGTACAGAACGGCATGAGTCCCGTCGGATCGATAACCAGCTCAGAGGACGTTCCGGCCGTCAGGGGGATCCGGGAGAGTCCAGATTCTACATTTCTCTGGAGGATGACCTTATGCGTCTGTTCGGCTCAGAGCGTCTGATGAGCATCTTCAATACGCTGGGCGTGGAAGAAGGAGAGCAGATTGAGCATAAGATGCTGTCCAGCGCCATTGAGAAGGCGCAGCAGAAGATCGAGAGCAATAACTTTGGCATCCGTAAGAACCTGTTGGAGTACGACCAGGTAATGAATGAGCAAAGAGAGATCATTTACGAAGAGAGACGCCGGGTTCTGGATGGAGAGAACATGCGGGATTCTATCTTCCACATGATCAATGACTATATCGAGAATACGGTGGATATGATGATATCCTCAGATCAGGACAGCGAGGACTGGGATCTGACAGAATTGAACATGACGATACACAAGACGATCCCTATGCCCTTTATCAGTGAAGAAGATGTGAAGGACATGAGCCAGAAAGAACTGAAGCATCTTCTGAAGGAACGGGCCGCAAAGGCTTATGAAGCAAAAGAAGCAGAGTTCCCAGAGCCGGAACATTTGAGAGAAGTAGAGCGGGTAGTCCTTCTGAAAGTCATTGACGCAAGATGGATGGCTCATATCGATGATATGGATCAGCTCAGACAGGGAATCGGCCTGCAGGCTTATGGCCAGAGAGATCCAAAAGTCGAGTACAAGATGCTGGGATACGATATGTTCGGCGAGATGACAAAGAGCATTACAGAGGATACTGTGCGCACATTGTTCCATGTAAGGATCGAACAGAAGGTAGAAAGAGAACAGGTGGCCAAAGTAACGGGAACCAATAAGGATGACTCTGCAGCCAAAGCGCCAAAGAAACGGGCGGAGAAGAAGATTTATCCAAATGATCCATGTCCTTGCGGAAGCGGCAAGAAATACAAACAGTGCTGCGGACGCAAATAAAAAGTAATAAATGATAGAACGAAATGAGGTGACAAGATGGTCGAGTTAGATCAGTATAAGAGTCTGATGAACGCTTACGAAGAACCTCTTGCCGAAATGAGGGATTCACTTTGACGTCTCTGGCAAGGAAAAGCGGATCGAAGAACTGGAGAGAAAAATAGAAGAGCCGGGATTCTGGGATGACCCGGAGCAGTCCCAGAAGGTGATGAAAGAATTAAAAAGCCTTCAGGAACTGGTAAAGAGAATGAGGGAACTGGGCCAAAGCCGGGAAGATATCATGGTCTTGATCGAAATGGCATATGAGGAAAACGATGGCTCTATGGCGAAGGAGATCCAAGAAGAAATCGGGCAGTTTGAAGAACAATTTGAAAACTTGAGGACACAGACCCTGCTCTCCGGAGAGTATGACGGCTGCAGCGCTATCGTAACGATCCATGCGGGAGCGGGCGGGACTGAGTCCTGCGACTGGGCCGGAATGTTATACCGGATGTATACCCGGTGGGCTGAGAGAAAAGGATTCTCGATCCAGGTGCTGGATTTTCTGGACGGGGATATCGCCGGCATCAAGGGAGTAACCTTTCAGGTGGACGGCGAAAACGCTTACGGATATCTGAAGTCTGAGAAGGGAGTGCACCGTCTGGTGAGGATTTCCCCATTCAACGCCGCGGGAAAGCGGCAGACGTCTTTCGCTTCCTGCGATGTGGTTCCTGATATTGAAGACGATATTGATATCGAGATCGCGGACGACGATCTGAAGATCGATACCTACCGGGCCAGCGGCGCGGGCGGCCAGCATGTAAACAAGACTTCATCGGCGATCCGTATCACCCATCTCCCAACAGGGATCGTGGTACAGTGCCAGAATGAACGGTCTCAGCATCATAATAAGGAAAAAGCAATGCAGATGCTGAAGGTAAAGCTGAAAATGATGAAGGAGCAGGAGCAGGCGGAGAAAGTATCTGATATCCGCGGAGAGATAAAAGAGATCGGATTTGGAAATCAGATCCGGTCCTATGTGATGCAGCCATATACATTGGTGAAGGATCACCGGACAAATGTAGAGAGCGGCAATGTAAACGCCGTTCTGGATGGGGGCATTGACATGTTCATCAATGCGTATCTGAAGGAAACAGTGAACAGTTAAAGGGAGGAAAGTATGATAAACATAGCGGTAATGGGTTATGGAACCGTTGGTTCCGGCGTGGTGGAAGTGATCGATACCAATGGGAAACGGATCAACCAGAGAATCGGCGAGGAGCTGAACATTAAATATGTGCTTGACCTAAAGGATTTTCCGGGGAATCCGGTGCAGGAGAAGATCATTCATGATTTTGAGACCATCATCAATGATGACGAGGTTCAGATCGTGGTAGAAGTTATGGGAGGGATCGAGCCTGCGTATACCTTTGTGAAGCGCTGCCTTTTGGCGGGCAAATGTGTGGCCACTTCCAATAAAGCGCTGGTGGCGAAGCATGGCGCGGAGCTGCTGTCCATTGCCAGAGAGAAAAATATCAACTTCCTGTTTGAGGCCAGTGTGGGAGGCGGGATTCCCATCATCCGCCCGCTGAATTCTTCCCTGACGGCGGATGAGATCGAAGAGATCACCGGTATCTTAAATGGGACCACCAACTATATGCTGACCAAGATGTTCTACGAAGGGGCGGATTATGACACCGTCCTGAAAGAAGCTCAGGCAAACGGCTACGCTGAGAGAAGCCCGGAGGCGGACGTAGAAGGATATGACGCCTGCCGGAAGATCGCCATCCTCTCTTCTTTGATCTCCGGACAGCAGGTGGATTTCGAGGATATATACTGTGAGGGCATCACCCAGATCACGGTAGAAGATATGAAGTACGCAAAAGAGATGGGGATGACCATCAAGCTTCTGGCTTCCAGCAAGCGTCAGGGAGGAAGACTCCACGCCATCGTAGCGCCGTGCCTGCTTTATCCGGAACATCCCCTCTATAATGTGAATGGCGTATTCAACGCGATCTTTGTACATGGAAATGTTCTTGGAGACGCGATGTTCTATGGAAGCGGCGCGGGAAAACTTCCGACAGCCAGCGCCGTAGTATCCGATGTGGTGGAAGCGGCTAAGAATCTGCACCGGAATGTGATGACAATGTGGAAGCAGGAAAAGCTCCAGATCGAGGACAAGGCAGATGCCAAGAGAAGATTCTTTATCCGTATGAATGGAGATCCGGATGAAATGCTTTCAGATCTGCAATATTCCTTTGGGGATATCCAGATCGTCCGGGTACCTGGTCTGGAAGGAGAATTTGGATTTACCACCCATGTCATGATGGAAGGGGATTATGACACCCGCGCGAAGCGTTATAAAGATCAGATCCTGCATATGATCCGGATTGAGGATCTGGAAGGAACGGGAGAATAGCGAATGAAATATGTAGTTGTCTTAAGTGATGGAATGGCGGGAAGACCTTTAGCACAGCTTGGAGGACGGACAACACTGGAAGCGGCGGAAACTCCGGTGATGGATGCGCTGGCTCCTAAAGCGGAGCTTGGGATGGCGTCCATGGTTCCGGAAGGAATGGCGCCGGGAAGCGATACGGCGAATCTGTCTGTCATGGGGTACGATCCCAGGATCTATTATACAGGGCGCTCTCCTTTGGAGGCTTTGAGCATCGGAGTGCGGATGGAAGAGGCGGATGTTTCCTTCCGATGTAATCTGGTCACCTTGTCTGAGGAGGCTGGTCCCTACGAGAACCGGGAGATGATCGACCATAGTTCTGACGAGATAGAGACAGAAGAAGCCGCTCAGCTTTTGAAGGCATTGGAAGAGGGATTGGGAAAAGAGGGGTTTAGGTTTTACACAGGAACCAGCTACCGGCATCTTCTGGTGTGGAAAGAAGGAGAACTTCTTGAAATGACACCGCCCCATGATATCCTGGGGCGCGGGATCAAAGAATACCTTCCCAGTGACCCTGTTTTCCGGGAGATGATGGAGAAAAGCTATGACATCTTAGAGCATCATCCCATCAATGAAGCGAGAAGGAAGCGGGGATTTCATCCGGCCAACTCCGCCTGGTTCTGGGGAGCCGGCAAAAAGCCGTCCCTTCCGAACTTCCGGGAACGGACGGGGAAGAAAGGGATTATGATCTCCGCGGTGGATCTTTTAAAAGGCATCGCGGTGGGAGCTGGAATGGACTGTGCTTTTGTAGAAGGGGCTAACGGCGGACTCCATACGAATTATGAAGGAAAAGCCGCGGCCGCGGTTGGAGCGCTGACCGAGAAGGGGTATGATTTTGCCTATATCCATATAGAAGCGCCGGATGAAATGGGCCATCAGGGACAGGTCCAGGATAAGCTCACGGCTATTGAGTATGTGGATCAGAGAGTTTTAAAGCCAGTGGTAGAAGGGCTGCGGGAAGCCAGAGAAGAGTTTCGCCTCCTCCTTCTGCCGGACCATCCTACGCCTATCGAAGCGCGCACCCATACCGGAGAAGCCGTGCCCTATCTGCTCTATGACAGCACAAGACCAATGGAGGGCCAAGAGGCGTATAACGAAAAAACAGCGGCTCGGACTGGCAGAAACTGGCCGGACGGATACCAGCTGATCAATCATTTACTACAGGAGGAACTATGCTGATCGTAAAGAAATTCGGCGGCACATCGGTCGCTGACAAGGAAAGAATTTATAATGTGGCCAGGCGCTGCATTGAGGATTATAAAGCGGGACATGACGTTGTGGTAGTCCTTTCGGCAATGGGAAAGACGACGGATGAACTGATCGCCCTGGCTGAAAGTGTGAATCCAAAAGCGAAAAAGCGGGAATTAGATATGCTTTTGACCACGGGAGAGCAGGTTTCTGTATCATTGATGGCGATGGCTATGCAGGCCATGGATGTGCCGGCGGTATCCCTGAACGCGTTCCAGGTGCGGATGCATTCCACATCCCGGTACGGGAACGCCAGATTCAAACGGGTGGATACCGAGAGGATCCAGCACGAATTGGATTCCCGTAAGATCGTGATCGTCACAGGGTTCCAGGGGGTGAATAAATATGATGATATCACCACTCTTGGGAGGGGCGGCTCCGATACAACGGCCGTGGCTCTGGCGGCGGTCCTCCACGCGGATAAATGTGAGATCTATACGGATGTAGACGGGATTTATACAGCAGATCCGCGGGTAGTAAAGACCGCGAGAAAGCTGGAGTCTATCAGTTATGATGAGATGCTGGAACTTGCCAGCCTCGGAGCGAAGGTGCTCCACAACCGTTCTGTGGAAATGGCGAAGAAATATAATGTAGAATTGGTCGTGCGTTCCAGTCTGAATGAGACGGAAGGAACTGTGGTCAAGGAGGTAGCGAACGTGGAAAAATTATTAGTAACAGGAGTTGCGGCAGATAAAAATACAGCAAGGATCTCTGTGATCGGGGTAGAGGATAAGCCGGGAGTGGCGTTCCGCATTTTTGACGTACTTGCGAAAAACGGGATCAATGTAGATATTATCCTTCAGTCGGTAGGAAGAGATGGGACCAAGGATATCTCCTTTACCGTGGCGGAGGAAGACCTGGAAGGCGCGATCGCCATTCTGGAAAAGAATAAAGAAAGACTTACTATTAAAGAGATCGTATGGAATGAACATGTGGCGAAACTGTCTGTGGTAGGGGCCGGAATGATGAGTAATCCGGGAGTCGCGGCGAAGATGTTCGAGTCTTTGTATAACTCTAGGATCAATATCAACATGATCTCTACTTCTGAGATCCGGATCACAGTGCTGGTAGATGAGAAGGATATCGACAAAGCTATGAACGCGGTTCACGATGGATTTGAAGTTAATGACTAATTGGATCTGGCGTTAGAAAGGAAACCGGCGATCAGCTGTCTGTTTTCCTGAGAAAGGGAGCGGAACCGGATGATAAAATCCAGTTCTTCCTGGGAAAGATAGATGGCTGCGTCGGTCTTTTTGTCTTTTGCGAGAAGATAAGGAATCTGGCTCTCTGCCAAAAGCTCCTGAGGACGGAGGGAGTCCTCCAGATTGTGAAGGACTAAAGTGTCAAGTGAAAGATGATAAAACCGGGAGAGATAAAGGAGAGAATCCAGATCAGGCGTCCGTTTGCTGGTTTCATAGTTAGAATAAGCCTGCCGGGAGATGTTGAGCATCTTGCTCAGATCCTTCTGAGTCAGTCCATGCTTTTTCCTGAGATAGCGCAAGTTGTTGGCAAGCTGTATATTGGACATCGCCGTTATCCTCCCTGATTATTATTTGGTAATAGTGATAGTATAGCAATTTGTCCAATAAATAGGTAAATATGCCTCGAAATGTTACAAAAGGCGATAAAGCAACATAACGTTGCCTTATCGCCTGCTTAGATTACTGTTATGGTATTTAGAGGAAAAGGTTACATCCTCGCCAAACCAGTCGGGAGGAATAAAAGCGTTTGCCGTCTCCTCATCAGGAAATTCTACCTCCACCAGCTGGAGGGGAGCAAGCTCTCCCTCAAACAGATCCAGCTCGGCGGTTAATGAGCCGGGAAGGGGGAGCAGATATCTCTTTTTCTGGATCAGCCTTCCATCGATCTTGGGGAGCATGTGCTGGTAAGCCTCTTGGGTAAGAGGAAGATTATGTTCCTCCCGGATCATAAGTCCTTTGGACTTGTAGGTGAGTTCGCATCGGTCATCATCCCTGCGGATGCGAACGACAGGTTCGATGCAGAGATAGCCCTGTTCGATTCTGCGGCAGGGGTAGGAGTCAAGATGATCTGGAAGTTTCCGGACCAGATATTTGCGTTCGATTTCCATAGTATATCCTCCTTTTTTATTAATATAAACGTATTTACACTAAATGTAAACGGTGTTAATATTTAAGTATACGTGCTGGAGCAGGGGTTAGGTGCTTCAAATTTAATATCATAAAAGAAAGGAAGAAGCGGGAAATGAAAAGAGTGAGTGTATTGTTGGCAGACGGTTTTGAAGAAGTTGAAGCTTTGACAGTGGTAGACCTGCTCAGAAGAGCTAAGGTTTATGTGGATACAGTTTCTATCATGGATGATTACACGGTCCGCGGATCTCACGGGATCAATGTGCAGACGGAAGACCTGTTCGATGAAGTGAATTTTGCGGAATTTGACATGATCGTTCTTCCGGGGGGGATGCCGGGGACGACAAATCTGAAAGCCCACAGCGGCGTTCGGAAAATCGTTAAGGAGTTCGCGGACGAAGGCAAATACGTAGCGGCAATCTGCGCGGCGCCCACGATCCTGGCGGATCTGGGACTTCTGAAAGGGAAACGGGTTACCTGTTATCCGGCTATGGAGAAAGAGATTCCGGGAGCTGTGATCACCCGCGCTCCTGTAACGGTGGATGGAACGATCATTACCAGCCGGGGAGTAGGAACGGCGATCGATTTTGCCCTGGAATTGATCCAGACTTTGGAGGGCCGGGAGAAGACAGAAGAGATTGCGGAATCTATTGTTTATGAATAAAAAAGTTCCGCTGGATATTTACTAGGGTTTGTGTTATACTTCTTTAGTGAATGTAATGGAATATGCCCGTTTTTCGGCCTGCGGGAGACGGGATAGAAACAGGAGGAGTCAAGGAAAATGAATTTACAGGTGGAAAAATTAGAAAAAAACATGGCGAAGCTTACGATCGAAGTGCCCGCCGATGATTTAGAGAAAGCGCTGCAGAGTGCATATATGAAGCAGAAAAACAAGATCAATATGCCAGGCTTCCGGAAAGGGAAAGTACCGCGCCAGATGATCGAGAAGATGTATGGACCAGAGATTTTCTATGATGACGCGGCAAACAGCCTGATCCCGAAGGCTTATTCTGAAGCTTATGACCAGTGTGAGCTGGAGATCGTATCTCAGCCGGAGATCAATGTAGAGCAGATCGAAAAGGGCAAGCCGTTTATCTTTACAGCAGAAGTGGCTACAAAACCAGAAGTGACTCTGGGCGAGTATAAAGGACTGGAAGTAGATAAGGTTTCTACCCGCGTGACGCAGAAGGAAGTAGACGCGAAGATCCAGGAAGAAGCGGAGAAGAACGCTAGAACAGTGACGGTAGAAGACCGTCCGGTCCAGGATAAGGACGAGATCATCCTTGATTTTGAAGGATTTGTAGACGGAGAAGTTTTTGAGGGCGGAAAAGGCGAGAACTATCCGCTGACCATCGGTTCAGGTTCGTTCATTCCCGGATTTGAGGAGCAGCTCATCGGAGCGGAGCCGGAGAAAGAGATCGAAGTAAAAGTAACCTTCCCGGAAGATTACCATGCGGAAAACCTGAAAGGCAAAGATGCGGTGTTTAAATGTACCGTACATGAGATCAAGGCGAAAGAACTTCCGGAGATCGATGATGAATTCGCGGCAGAAGTTTCAGAATTTGATACATTGGATGAATACAAAGCCGATGTAAAGGCAAAAATCAAAGAGCAGAAGGCTTCTGACGGAAAAAGAAAGAAAGAGGACCAGGCGGTAGAGAAGGCGATCGCTAACGCTTCTATGGAGATTCCGGATGCGATGGTAGACACCCAGGCTCGCCAGATGGCAGACGAATTTGCCCAGAGGATCCAGGCTCAGGGACTGACACTGGAGCAGTACTTCCAGTTTACCGGCATGGACAGAGAGAAAATGCTGGAAGAAATGAAACCGCAGGCTCTGAAGCGGATCCAGACCCGTCTTGTGCTGGAAGCGGTGGCCAAGGCAGAGAATATTGAGATCAGCGATGAAAAGCTGGACGAAGAACTGGCTAAGATGGCCGAGGCTTACAAGATGGAAGTAGAGAAGCTCAAAGAGTTTATGGGCGATGCTGAGAAACAGCAGATGAAAGAAGATATGGCTGTCCAGGAGGCGGTGACCTTCCTGGCGGAGAACGCAGTAGAGAAATAGAAGACATGTAAGAAGTGGACAGGAGGCATATAATATATGAGTTTAGTACCTTATGTCATTGAACAGACAAGCCGCGGAGAGAGATCTTATGATATTTATTCCAGACTTCTGAAAGACCGGATCATTTTCCTTGGAGAGGAAGTGACGGATGTATCGGCAAGTGTGATCGTTGCGCAGCTTTTGTTCTTGGAAGCGGAAGACCCGGAGAAGGACATCCATTTATACATCAATAGTCCGGGAGGTTCTGTGACGGCAGGACTGGCTATTTATGATACCATGCAGTATATCAAATGCGATATCGAGACGATCTGTATCGGTATGGCGGCAAGCATGGGCTCCTTCCTGCTTTCTGGCGGAACGAAAGGCAAACGTCTTGCGCTTCCCAATGCGGAGATCATGATCCATCAGCCCTCAGGAGGGGCCCAGGGACAGGCGACAGAGATCCAGATCGCGGCGGAGCATATCTTAAAGACCCGTCAGAAACTGAATCAGATTTTGGCAGAAAATACAGGACAGCCGCTGGAAGTTATCCAGGCAGATACAGACAGGGATAACTTTATGACAGCGGAAGAAGCGAAAGCATACGGTCTGATCGACCAGGTGATCACACGCCGTTAAGCTGCCGGAAGTGTCCTGAAATTATGAGGTGAAAAAATGGTAGGTAGAAACGACGACCAGGTAAGGTGTTCGTTTTGCAATAAGACGCAGGCTCAGGTGCGCAAACTGATCGCGGGGCCAAATGGCACATACATCTGCGATGAGTGCGTGGAAGTCTGCGCGGAGATCATCGAGGAAGAACTGGAATATGAGGAAGGAAGACGCAGAAGTCCGTTTATGGATATCAACCTTCTGAAGCCGGAGGAGATCAAAGCGTTTCTGGATGAATACGTGATCGGTCAGGACGAAGCTAAGAAGGTTCTGTCAGTGGCCGTTTACAATCATTATAAGAGGATCATGGCAGGCCGCGAGGATCTGGGAGTAGAGCTGAGCAAGAGCAATATTCTGATGCTTGGCCCTACCGGATGCGGCAAGACTCTTTTGGCCCAGTCTTTAGCCAGGATTTTGAATGTCCCATTTGCGATCGCGGATGCCACCGCGCTTACTGAGGCCGGATATGTAGGTGAGGATGTGGAGAATATCCTTCTCAAGATCATTCGGGCGGCGGACGGCGATGTAGAGCGCGCGGAGTATGGGATCATTTACATCGATGAGATCGATAAGATCACGAAGAAGTCCGAGAATCCGTCTATCACAAGAGACGTGTCGGGGGAAGGCGTACAGCAGGCGCTCCTTAAGATTATTGAAGGAACGGTGGCCAGCGTGCCGCCCCAGGGGGGGAGAAAACATCCCCACCAGGAACTGATCCAGATCGATACGACAAATATCCTGTTTATCTGCGGCGGAGCCTTTGATGGGATTGAGAAAGTGATCGAAAAAAGGATCGATCAGAAATCCATCGGTTTTAACGCGGAAATCGCCAGCCGACATGAAAATAATATGGACCGGCTTTTGAAGCAGGTACTTCCGCAGGATTTGGTGAAATATGGGCTGATTCCAGAATTAGTAGGGCGTATGCCGGTGACGGTAGCTCTTGAGATGCTGGATAAAGAAGCTTTGATCCGGATCTTGACAGAACCTAAGAACGCGATCGTGAAACAGTACCAGAAGATGCTGGAACTGGACGGGGTTGACTTGATCTTCGATGAAACAGCTCTGGAAGAGATCGCGGAGACTTCTCTGAAGCGGAAGACAGGAGCCAGGGGACTGCGGGCGATCATGGAAAATACGATGATGAATATTATGTACCAGGCGCCTTCGGATGAAACGCTGAAGTCTTGCCGGATTACGGGAGATGTGATAAAGGGAATTGGAGAACCGGAATGTGTTCATGAGGCAGTCCGGTCTGAGAGTGCATAATATAAGGCGGGTGCAGGTAAGAGCGTACCCGCCTGTTTATATATAAGGGAAGGACATTTGGAAAGAAAACGAGAGACAGGAGAGTTAAAAGATACATGGAAAAAGAGAGAATAAGTCTCCCAATGGTAGCCTTGCGGGGAATGGTAGTCCTGCCGGAGATGGTAACGCATTTTGACATAAGCCGCGAGAAGTCGATCCAGGCGGTTGAACGCGCAATGGCCGGCGAACAGCTGATCTTCCTTGCAGCTCAGAAGGATGTGGAGATAGAGGAACCGGGCGCTTCTGACGTCTATGAGACTGGCTGCGTGGCCAGTATTAAGCAAGTACTGAAGCTTCCTAAGAAAATCACCAGAGTTCTGGTAGCAGGCCAGATGCGGGCACACTTGGAAGAGTTAGAGCAGGAGAGCCCGTTTCTCTATGCTTCCGTCCAGGTGATAAAGGATATGAAGAGCGGGCAGGAAGACGCTGCGGTTAACCGGGAGGCCATGCTGAGAGGATTGAAAGAGCTGTTTAGGGAATATCTGGGGAAAAATCCTAAAACCGCGAAGGAACTGGGGCAGCAGATCGAGGAGACCATGGATCTTGGGAAACTGGTAGATATCATTGGCGCGAATCTTCCCTTGCGTTATACAGAACAGCAGGAGCTTTTGGAAGAAGCCGACCTTATGCGCCGGTACGACCTTCTGTCCGATAAGGTCGTGCAGGAGATCCGGGTACAGAATATTAAGGATGAGCTGCAGGCAAAGATTAAGGAGCGGGTGGATAAGAACCAGAGAGAGTATATTCTGCGGGAAGAACTGAAACTGATCCGGGAAGAACTGGGAGACGAGACCACGCTTTCGGATGCGGAAGAGTTTCAGCAGGCCGCGGATGCTTTAAAAGCGCCGGAAGAAGTAAAGGAAAAACTAAACAAAGAAATAAAAAGGTTTAAAAATTCGATGAACAGTCCGGCGGAAGCAGGCGTGATCCGCACTTACATCGAGACCATGCTGGAGCTTCCCTGGGACAAAACATGCAGAGACAATAAAGATATTGCTTATGCCAAGAAAATATTGGATGAGGATCACTACGGCCTTGAGAAGGTAAAAGAGCGGGTATTGGAATTCCTGGCGGTCCGAGCCCTGACGAAGAAGGGAGACGTTCCGATCCTGTGTTTAGCCGGCCCTCCGGGAACCGGCAAGACCTCCATTGCCAAATCTCTGGCCAAGGCGTTGAAGAAGCCTTATGTGCGGATTTCCCTGGGAGGAGTCCGGGATGAGGCGGAGATCCGGGGGCACAGGAAGACTTATGTAGGGGCGATGCCTGGACGGATCGCGGAAGCTCTGCGAAGAGCGAAAGTGAAGAATCCATTGATGCTGCTGGATGAGATTGATAAGGTGAGCAACGACTACAAAGGGGATACATTCTCTGCGCTTTTGGAAGTGTTGGACAGCGAGCAGAATATGAAGTTCCGGGATCATTACCTGGAAGTCCCGCTGGATCTGTCAGAGGTGCTGTTTGTGACGACCGCCAACACGCTCCAGACGATCCCAAGGCCGCTTCTGGACCGGATGGAAGTCATTGAGATCAGCAGCTATACAGAGAATGAAAAGATGCATATCGCCCTGGAACATTTGATTCCGAAACAAAGAAGCCGCCACGGCCTGAAAGAGGATCAGCTTACCATCAGCAAGAAAGCGGTTTGGAAGATGGCCCGCAATTATACAAAGGAAGCGGGAGTGCGCCAGCTGGAGCGCAAGATCGGCGAGATCTGCCGGAAAGCGGCGAAAGAGATTTTTGAGACGAAGAAGAAAAGCGTGCATATTACAGAAAGAAATCTTCATTTATATTTGGGAAGAGAGCTTTATACTTACCAGATGGCCAACGAATCGCCGGAGGTAGGAATTGTAAGAGGACTTGCCTGGACTAGTGTGGGAGGCGATACGCTGCAGATCGAGGTCAATATCATGCCGGGAGAAGGAGAGATCCTGCTGACCGGGCAGTTGGGAGACGTGATGAAGGAGTCCGCGAGGACCGGTATCAGTTACATCCGTTCCGTCAGCCGGGAGCATGACATTGCGGAAGATTTCTTCAAGAAACACGACGTACATATCCATATTCCGGAAGGAGCGGTGCCAAAAGACGGGCCATCCGCCGGCATTACCATGGCGACAGCTATGCTGTCTGCCGTTACCGGGAAGAAGGTCCGTTCTGATGTGGCAATGACAGGGGAGATCACACTGCGGGGACGGGTGCTTCCCATCGGAGGGCTGAAAGAGAAGCTGCTGGCGGCGAAAAACGCAGGAATCCAGACGGTGATCGTACCCAAGGAAAACAAACCGGACGTGGAGGAAATCTCCGCGGAGATTACAAAGGGCCTGGAGATCCTTTTTGTGTCACATATCAACGAAGTGCTGGATCGGGTTTTGATCAAGTAACGAAATGACGAAGCAGTGACGAGAAAGAAGAAATGGAGAACAAACATG
The DNA here is from genome assembly GCA_902406105.1 of uncultured Mordavella sp. Lineage (GTDB taxonomy): Bacteria > Bacillota > Clostridia > Lachnospirales > Lachnospiraceae > Massilistercora. Next base: position 13,297 of record CABPCP010000015.1, on the reverse strand, counting down.
ATCATTAGAAATGTGAATCTGGAAACCGTCTGCGGGATTACCAGTCCGCTTCCAAAGAACCAGCTGCCGGAAATCGCGTTTGCGGGAAAGTCCAACGTGGGAAAGTCATCTCTCATCAATGGGCTTATGAACCGCAAATCTTACGCCAGGATCTCGGCTACGCCGGGAAAGACGCAGACCATCAATTTCTATAACATTAATGAAGAATTATATCTGGTAGATCTGCCGGGATACGGGTACGCGAAAGTGTCTGAGCAGGAAAAGAAGCGATGGGGCGAATTGATCGAACGCTATCTGCACGGGTCAAAGGTGCTTAAAGCGGTGTTTCTCCTGATCGATATCCGGCATGCGCCTTCTGCCAATGATAAGATGATGTATGACTGGATCGTGGCACAGGGTTTTCAGCCGATCATCATTGCCACGAAGCTGGATAAGATCAAAAGGAGCCAGAAGGACAAGCAGCTGAAGCTGATCAGGCAGGAACTTGGGCTGATCCCAGGGACCGTGATCATCCCCTTTTCCTCTGTGACAAAGCAGGGGAGAGATGAGATCTGGGAATTGGTAGAGACGAATTTCCTGGGGAAGCAGGAAGAAGAGCAGAATCCGCAGGAGAGCGGGAGTTCGTAGAAGCCGGAGGACCGAGGTTTTTAAAAGCGGGGCAGGACAGGAGGAAGAGGAGAATGGAAACGAGCTATAGAGAGCAGCTTGGTGACAACCGTCCATATTGGAAAGTGATCGTCAGTCTGGCATTCAGCCTGGCGGGGACGATCCTGTTTGTGTGGATTGGGGTTGAACTGCTTTTCTATTTTATGCCGTTTGTCATCGGCTGGTTTATCGCTTACATCGTAAGCCCAGTGGTAAACTGGCTGGAGCGCAGGCTGAAGATCGTAAAAAAACTAAGCTCGGCTCTCGTCATCATTCTGGTGTTGGCGGGAGTGATCCTGCTGCTTTATTGGGCTGGAAGTAAACTTTTTCGGGAAGTGGCGCAGCTTTTGGCAGATATGCCGTCTCTTTACCGGGAGTTGAGCAAAGGATTTCAGTCTATTGGAGAGAGTCTGGATGGTGTGTTTCAGATGCTCCCGGCGGGGCTTCAGAATGGACTGCATACATTTACGGAGAATTTGGGCAGCTCAGCTGGAAATATGATCCAGAATCTGAGCGCGCCTACAGTAACAGCGGCAGGTAACTTTGCGAAGCGGATTCCCTCCATGTTGATCGGGGTGATCGTAACCCTTATATCATCATATTTTTTTGTGGCAGAGCGGGAGGAAGTGATCGCCTGGGCCAAAAGGATTGCTCCGGACTCTCTGGTAAAAAGGATGTCTATGGTCATCTCCAATCTGAAATACGCGGTGGGGGGATACTTTAAAGCGCAGTTTAAGATCATGATAGTCGTATTTGCTATTCTTCTGGCCGGCTTTGCGGTCATGGAGATACACTTTTCCTTTTTGCTGGCTCTGCTCATTTCATTTCTGGATTTTCTTCCCTTTTTTGGGACGGGAACGGCAATGATCCCATGGGCCGTCTATCATCTTCTGACGGGAGATTACAGGAGAGCGGCGGCGCTGCTTGTACTGTACGCGGTCACACAGCTGGTGCATCAGCTGATCCAGCCTAAACTGGTGGGAGACAGCGTGGGACTGAAACCCTTGCTGACCCTGGTACTTCTGTATATCGGATACCGTGTCGGAAGCGTGCTGGGAATGATCGTGGCCGTACCGGTGGGAATGATCGTCATCAATCTATATAAAGCAGGGGCTTTTGACTATATTCTGGACGATGTGAAGATTCTGGCAGAAGGAGTGCTGAGTCTGCGGAAAAAGTAAATTGTGAATAAACTGTGAACGGGGACGTAGTAAACTGCAAAAAGGCTACGTCCCCAATTAACTTTTGCCCTGTACCCGATCGTCCGAAACCTCATGCAAATGTATGGAAAAAGGAACAAAATAAGGGGAAGAATCACTAGACTTTTAATTTTCCAGGGACTATAATAAATTATATATGTGAATGTATGATCATGTAACAAACATTTAAGGAGGAACAACAAAAATGGCAAGAAAAATGAAGACCATGGATGGTAACCAGGCCGCGGCTCATGCGTCATATGCGTACACAGAAGTTGCGGCTATTTATCCGATCACGCCATCATCTGTTATGCCAGAACATGTAGATGAGTGGGCGACCGAGGGAAGGAAAAATATCTTCGGACAGACGGTTCAGGTAACAGAGATGCAGTCTGAGGCGGGAGCTGCGGGAGCTGTACACGGTTCTCTGGCGGCAGGCGCGCTGACGACTACATTTACCGCATCCCAGGGCTTGCTGCTGATGATTCCAAACTTATACAAAGTGGCAGGGGAGCAGCTTCCGGGCGTATTCAACGTATCTGCCCGTGCGATCGCAAGCCATGCGCTGTCTATCTTCGGTGATCATTCCGATGTTTATGCCTGCCGCCAGACCGGAGCCGCTATGCTCTGCGAGTCCAGCGTACAGGAAGTTATGGATTTGACACCCGTTGCTCACTGCGCGGCTTTGAAAGGCAAACTGCCGTTTATCAACTTCTTTGATGGATTCCGCACTTCTCATGAGATCCAGAAGATCGAGACTTGGGATTACGAGGATCTGAAAGACCTGGTAGATATGGATGCGATCGATGAATTCAGAAATCACGCCTTGAATCCAAATCATCCATGCCAGAGAGGTTCCGCTCAGAACCCGGACATCTTCTTCCAGGCAAGAGAGGCATGCAACCCATATTATGATGCTATGCCGGCGATCGTTCAGGAATACATGGACAAGGTTAATGAGAAGATCGGTACCGATTACAAACTGTTCAACTACTATGGAGCAGCGGATGCGGAGAAAGTGATCGTTGCTATGGGATCTGTCTGTGACACTATTGAAGAGACCATTGACTATCTGATGGCAGCAGGCGAGAAAGTGGGCGTTGTAAAGGTACGTCTGTACAGACCGTTCTGCGCTCAGGCATTGATCGACGTTATTCCTGACACTGTAAAATATATCAATGTTCTTGACCGGACAAAAGAGCCGGGAGCACAGGGAGAGCCTCTGTATCTGGACGTTGTTTCCGCTCTGAAGGGAAGCAAGTTTGAAAATGTTCCGGTAAACAGCGGACGTTACGGACTGGGATCTAAGGATACCACACCGGAGCAGATCGTTGCGGTATTCAATAATCAGGAGAAAGCAAGATTCACCATCGGTATCGAAGACGATGTAACAAACCTTTCTCTGAATGCTGGCCCGGCGCTGGTAACCACGCCAGAAGGAACCATCAACTGCAAGTTCTGGGGACTTGGCGCGGACGGAACTGTTGGAGCCAATAAGAACTCCATCAAGATCATCGGCGACAATACAGATATGTACGCTCAGGCTTACTTTGACTATGACTCCAAGAAGTCCGGCGGTGTTACCATGTCTCACTTAAGATTTGGTAAATCTCCGATCAAATCTACTTATCTGATCCATCAGGCGAACTTTGTGGCATGCCACAATCCGTCTTATGTAAATAAATACAATATGGTTCAGGAATTGGTAGACGGCGGCACATTCCTTCTGAACTGCCCATGGGATATGGAAGGTCTTGAGAAACATCTGCCAGGCCAGGTAAAGGCTTATATCGCGGATCACAACATCAAGTTCTATACCATCGACGGTATCAAGATCGGGAAAGAGATCGGACTTGGCGGACGTATCAACACAGTACTGCAGTCCGCGTTCTTCAAGCTTGCGGCTATCATTCCAGAGGAAGAAGCCATCGATCTGATGAAGAAAGCTGCAAAAGCTACCTATGGAAGAAAAGGTGACAAGATCGTACAGATGAACTACGATGCCATCGATGCCGGAGCAAAACAGGTGCATGAAGTAGAAGTTCCAGAATCCTGGAAATCCTGTGAGGACGAAGGCCTGTTTACACCAGAGGTAAAAGGCGGCAGAGAAGACGTAGTTTCCTTTGTTAAGAATATTCAGGCAAAAGTAAACGCTCAGGAAGGAAATTCACTTCCAGTATCCGCGTTTACAGATTATGTAGATGGTTCCACACCGTCAGGATCTTCCGCATATGAGAAACGTGGTATCGCGGTAGATATCCCGGTATGGCAGCCGGAAAACTGTATCCAGTGTAACCGCTGCGCATATGTATGTCCGCACGCGGTTATCCGTCCGGTAGCTCTGACTGAGGACGAGCTTGCGAACGCTCCGGAAGGAACCGTAGGAATCGACATGATCGGTATGCCGGGAATGAAGTTTACCATCACGGTATCCGCTTATGACTGTACCGGATGCGGATCCTGCGCAAATGTATGTCCAGGCAAGAAGGGTGAGAAAGCGCTTGTTATGGGCAACATGGAAGAAAACGCCGGATGTCAGGAGACCTTCGACTTTGGCCGTGAGATCCCGGTAAAACCAGAAGTTGTCGCTAAATTTAAACCAGAGACAGTAAAGGGAAGCCAGTTCAAACAGCCGCTCCTTGAGTTCTCAGGCGCTTGTGCCGGATGCGGTGAAACTCCGTACGCAAAACTGATCACTCAGTTATTCGGTGACAGAATGTATATCGCAAACGCTACCGGATGTTCTTCTATCTGGGGCAACTCTTCACCGTCTACGCCATACACGGTAAACGCGAAGGGACAGGGTCCTGCATGGTCCAACTCCCTGTTTGAAGATAATGCTGAGTTTGGTTACGGTATGCTGCTTGCTCAGAAAGCCATCCGTAAGAGACTGAAAGAGGAAGTAGAAGCGGTTGCGGCTTCTGATCAGGCTTCCGCAGAAGTAAAAGCAGCCTGCCAGGAATACCTGGATACCTTCAGCTGCGGCGTTACAAACGGAGATGCTACGGACAAGCTGGTAGCGGCTCTGGAAGGATGTGAGTGTGAGACCTGCAAGGATATTGTGAAGAACAAAGACTTCCTGGCGAAGAAATCCCAGTGGATCTTCGGTGGAGACGGATGGGCTTATGATATCGGATTCGGCGGTGTTGACCATGTATTAGCAAGCGGTGAGGATATCAATATCATGGTATTCGATACCGAGGTTTACTCCAATACCGGCGGACAGTCTTCCAAGGCTACTAAGACCGGAGCAACCGCTCAGTTTGCCGCAGGCGGAAAAGAGACCAAGAAGAAAGATCTGGCTGGTATCGCTATGACCTACGGCTATGTATATGTCGCTCAGATCGCTATGGGCGCTGACTTCAACCAGACAGTCAAAGCCATCGCTGAGGCTGAGGCATATCCGGGACCGTCTCTGATCATTGCTTACGCTCCATGTATCAATCATGGTATCAAGAAGGGCATGAGCAAAGCGCAGACAGAGGAACAGCTGGCAGTAGAGTGCGGATACTGGAATAACTTCCGGTTTAACCCGGCTGCTGAAGGCGCGAAATTCACGCTGGACAGCAAAGAGCCAAAACAGGAAGAGTATCAGGCATTCCTGGACGGTGAGGTTCGTTACAACGCGCTGAAGAGAGCGAATCCGGAGAAAGCCGAGAAGATGTTCGCTCAGAACGAAAAAGAAGCTATGGAGCGTTACGCTTATCTGAAGAAGCTGGTAACACTGTACGGCGAGGAATAAAAGATAGGTTTTAAAAGAAAACTGATGGAAAGGAGCTGCTGTGGAAAAGGCAAATGAGCCTGCTTCACGGCAGCTCTTTTTGTGTGTGGGAAGGAGGAATAATGAATAAAAAAATGAAAATAAAATTTCATATATAGAATGATTGAAAATTAACTTACATTTTACCGAATTAGGATATATGCCTTTACCTCCTGCTGATATGATAAACAACGTAGAAATTACAATTGTTTATCAGGAGGAGAGAGAAATGATAAAACAACAAGCGACGCAGTCTCAGAAATTGATGATATTTGTGCTTACGATGTCCCTTTACGGGCTGGCAACATTATTCACAGAGCTGATTCCTTCATTTCAGGTAGGAATTGTGGAATTCTCTGTAGAATACTTCTTATTCATCCCATTGGTTTTGGCCATGCTGTTTGATCCTATGTCCGCGGCTTTGGGGGCGGCTACGGGGGAACTGGTATTTAGCGAGATTATGCTGGGGCAGTTTGGCGGCCTTGGAGAGTTGGAGAAATTTATTACTGTAACGATCGGAATATATATTGCGGGACGTATGGTAAGGAATCCAAGAAACCGGAAGATGGTCGGCATTGCGGCGATCAGCGGAGTGATGATCCAGCAGATTCTGGGGATGATCGTGGATATTTTGAAAGTACAGTTCGCGGTGCAGGATTTCGAGGCGGTTCCGGGACTTCCGGAAAGCGTTTTTGCCACAGAAGGATTTGCCTGTCTGAATGATGTGCTGTTCTCAGGAATCTTGTTTTGTATGCTTCCAACGTTGTTCCTGGTACCGAAGCTCTATGGAAAGATCGAGCCGCTGCTTGGAATGAGTCCAAGAACCGAAGATACGGCCCTTGGAGCGGTGAATGCAAAGGTGGTAGTCTGCTGCGCCATCGCGTTTGCAGCAGCCGTAGGAGCTGAGATGATGGCGGAAAGCGGAATGGCTCTGATCGACTGGGAAGCAGGATGGGCAGGAAGCACTACAGCTCTGGCGGTAGGAATGGTAGTGGCCGCAGTGATCGCAATCGTCATGATCTTGGTGCTCAAAAGCCGCTCAGATCATTCAAATACCGCTAAGAACGCATAGAAGGATGACAAATCATGAGTATGATCGAGATCAAGAATTTGACGTATACCTATCCGGGCGCGGAGGAAGCTACGCTGAAAGGAGTAAACCTAGAGATTGAACGGGGAGATTTCCTCGCGGTGGTAGGCAACAACGGATGTGGAAAGTCTACGCTATGCAAGGTTATAAACGGATTGATCCCGCATTTTATCACAGGGGAATTCTCGGGTACTGTCAAGATTGATGGGGCTGACACCCTAGATCTGGAAATTGGTGATCTTGCCCGGAAGGTAGGGTATGTATATCAGGATTTTGAGAATCAGATCGTCCGGCCCACAGTCTTAGATGATGCTTCCTATGCCTGTATGAATTACGCAATGAAAGACTATCTGGAGAGAGGGAGAAAGGCGCTTGCCCAGTGCGGCCTGGAAGGTCGGGAAAAAGACTATATCTGGCAGTTGTCGGGAGGACAGACCCACCTGCTGGCCTTGGCTGGCGCGGTATCTCTTCAGCCGGAGGTGCTGATCCTGGACGAGCCTATCGCCCAGCTTGATCCTCAGCATGCAGACCGGATTTATGAAGTCTTAAAAGAGCTAAACCGGACTTATGGGAAAACGATCATTGTGATCGAGCATCATACCGAATATATCGCTGATTATTGTAAACATGTTCTCTTGCTGAAAGATGGACGCGCGGAATGGAAGCTGCCGGCGAAAGAGGCTTTAGGCAGGGTAGAGGAACTGCGAAACTGCAACATCTTTCCGCCCCAGGTGACGACAGCGGCCTACGAATTAGAAAAAGACGGGGTTTTAGCAGAGCAAATAAAACTGCCATCCACGATAGAAGAGGGAAAAACAGTATTTAAAGAACTTGTCTATAGGGAGAATGGGAAAGCGGCTGTCTCAGAAGAGGAGCTGTTCCCGAAAAGAAAGCAGGGAGAAATCGCTGTGTCCTGTCAGGATGTGTCCGTCTCCTATCGGCCGGTTAAAGGAGAACCCAGGAAGGTTTTCCAGTCTCTGGATCTGGAACTGCACAAAGGCGAGAAGATTGCCCTGATCGGTTCCAACGGAGCGGGGAAGTCTACGCTTATGAAGATGCTGACAGGACTTTTAAAACCAAACAGCGGTCAGATAAGGATCGGAGATATGGATATCCGGGACAAGAAGCCGGAACAGCTGTCCAGATATGTGTCTCTCGTTTACCAGAATCCAGAAGATATGTTTATCAAGGACTCCATTCAGGCAGATATTTCTTTTGCGATGCAGGTGCGCGGCGAAGAGTGTTGGAAGGAGCGGACAGAAGAACTCCTGGAGAAATTCCGTTTGCTGGACTTGAAAGAGCAGGATGGAAGATTGCTTTCAGGAGGACAGATGCGAAGAGCCAGCCTGGCGATTGGCGTGGCGTTAAAGCCGCAGATCCTTCTTTTGGATGAGCCAACGGCAAACCTGGATATCGCTACCCGCAAGGAAATCATGAGAACGTTAAAAGAGATGGAAGATATTACGGAAACGGTAATGATCGCCACTCATGATATGCAGTTGGTATGTGAGTGGGCCCAGAGGATCATCGTTCTGTGCGGCGGTAAGGTGATAGCGGATGGAACGAGGGATGAAATCTTTGGGAATCAGGAGGTCTTAGAAACGGTAGGAATACGTCCGCCGGAGATCTTTAGTATGGGGCAGGCGCTCAATCCCAAGGCCTACTGCTATACGATCGATGAATTTGTGGCCGGATTTGGAAGGAGATAGAATATGGATCAGATAAAGAAAAGGTTATCGGAAAATATCCTGGACAAATTTTCTATGGATTTTCTGAGGAATCAAGTGCTGAAAAACGCATATGGAAATGACGATACATTTATTGCCGCTCTGGATCCAAGGCTGCTCTTGGTCTGGTACGCGTTTTTCGCGTTGGTGCCTTGGTTTGCGGATAATCTGATATTCCTGTTGGGGTGCTTTCTGCTGGTGGCGGTGACTACCGTCATGGCACGGGTTGCAGGTCTGGTGTTGGTTCTGTTTGGCGTAGGAGTGTTCTCACAGACAGGATATTTGTTTGTTGTATCCCTTCTGTTTGGAGGAAATGTAGAGACGGCGGCGCCGCTTTTGATCTTGACGCTGAAGGTTGCCACAGTGTCTTTGGCTTCTGTCACTGTGTTTTCCGGCCTGGATCCGGACCGCCTTTCCAATGGACTTATGTGGTATGGCTGCCCGGAGAAACTGTCTTTTTCCATCTCTTATGCTTACCGGATGCTGCCTATGCTGATGGAGGAATTTCAGAATGTGCTCCTGTCCTACCGACTTCGGGGAAATGCGCCGGACAGCTCTACCTTATGGGGAAAAGTGCGGTATTTGATCTATCAGATTAAAGTGATCATTCATTCTTTTTATCCGTTGATGCTAAACACCGCCAAACGTTCCAGAACTACGGTGGAAGCTCTGGAGCTCAAGGGATACCGGTATGCGGCTGTCAATAAAGAAGTGAAGAAAATGAAGCTGTCTTCTCTTAAAGTGACTTATGATGATCTGTTGTTCCTGGCGGTTTCATTTTTGTGGGTGGCCCTTGCCATATTGGGAGCAGTGGTGATAGGATAGGAGGAAGAAGAGCATGTACATAGATTTTCATACCCACGGGAAATTGGCGAAAAAGCTGCCCTTTTCTACCGCGTATACGGACTGGCTGTTTGAGGAGGCCAAAGGAGCGGGACTTGATGCTTTGTGTCTGACCGAGCACTTTAATACGCTTCAGTTTGACGAGCTATACGGATACCTGATGGACAGCGGTGACCGGGAAGGGGATACTCTGATGACGAAGAACGGTCTGCGTATTTTCGCTGGAATGGAGACGGACATCCGGGAGGGCGGCCACATTTTGAGTATAGGGACGCCGGAAGAGATCCTGGAGTTAAACCAGAGACTGGAGCCTTATAAGACGGCCGGAGCGTTTCTTCCCTTTGAGAAACTAATGGATTTATTTGGGGAGTACTCGGTGATCGTAGGGGCAGGACATCCCTTTCGGGAAGGCGGCCATATTCCGCAGCTTCCGGAGGAACAGCTGAAGAGACTGCATTTCTTGGATTTGAATGGGAAAGATGTGGCCCAGGACCCAAAAGCGGCATGGACACAGACTCAAAGTATGGCGCGGGCGTTGGAGATTCCTATGGTAAGCGGAAGCGATACCCACCAGGCGGTACAGTATGGGTGTATTCTCAGCAGGTTTTATCAGGAAGTAAAGACTGTAAAGGAATTGTACCAGCAGATGAAACTGGGAAATTATGAGATCATAGTCTCAGATTATGCCTCTTTTCAAGTAAAAACCGCGGGGATTTTGAAAAAAGCGTTGAAGGAGATCCATGCGATCGGAGGAAACTACGTATCTGTTTTGACAGATAAAAGCCCATGCTATTCACATTTGCAGTAAGGAGAGAGAAGGATGGTACTTGCGTTGCCGGAATCGGAAAAGAAATATACCCGGTCAGAGGAAAGGATCCTGGAATTTATTGAAGAGTTCACAGATGAATTTCTGTTCATGAGCATTGGCCAGCTTGCACAGCGTTTGGAGATTTCGGAAGCTACTATTTCCAGATTTGCCAGACATACGGGATATCGGGATTTCAAAGAATTGAAAAATGGTATCGCTCAGCAAAAATCAGGAAAGGGCGCGGCAAGAAAGATGGCGGGGACTTTGCTTAAAGAGGATGGGTTTGATGTGGAAAACTGGTTTTCCTACCAGCAGGAGTGCATCGCCAGGACGGTAGAAAATCTGGATCAGAGAGAATTTACCCGCGCTGTGGAACAGATCATAAACGCCAAGAAGGTTCTGATCCATGCAAAGAACGCTTCTGCGGCAGCAGGGCAGTTATTATTTTTTCGCCTTCGGAGAATGGGTTTCCCTGTTTCTGTGATTCCATCAGGAGGGTCAGAAGTACTGGAGGGCCTTGCTCAAGCTGGTCAAGGAGATCTGGTAATTCTTTTCAGCTATTCTAAGGTCTCTGAAGAAGGAAGGATCATCCTGGATTATGCCAGAAAGGCGGGATATGAGACGCTGGCCTTTACAAGCCGGAGATATGCGCCTGAAGATCAGCGGGCGGACACGAACCTCTATGTATACCGGGGAGAAAAGAAGGAATATCACTCCATGACCGCGGCGGTAGCCCTTGTGGATGCTTTAGTTCTTTCTAAGAGAAGCCAGGAGACATCCGCCGAGAGTCTGATCCGCCTCCAAAAGCTAAAAGAACGATATCAAGGAACGGGACCACGGGATTAGTTATTGACATTTCTCCCCAAAGGTGCTACAAATGTACTATATGAATCATAATGCTTGATAGAGGCGCGGCCGCCATCAGTATCTGGAAGGCGATAGTTTGGAAGACTGTCTTGCGGGGAAAGGGGCGTCCGCCGAAGAGACGGGATGTTTCCAGGTCTTGTCTCTGGGACGCGGCAGAAGATGCCGCGGACTGTCACATTCGTGGAGCGCTATCGCAGGAAATGATCGGGGATTAAAAGGTCATGCCATGAGCGCGCCAGGAAAAGCGTTGTTCATGGTATTTTTTATCACCTAAGAAGAGAGGAAGAAAAGGAAATGAGAGGAAAAAGAAAAACAATCTGGGGGATCCTGGCTTTGCTTTGTATCCTGGCCTGCAGTTCCCTGACCGTTTTCGCGGCGGAAGACGCGGCGGAATATGTTCCCGATATGTATGCGACATTTTGGTCGCTTGTGCCTCCGGTGGTGGCGATCGGCTTGGCGCTGATCACTAAGGAAGTTTATAGCTCCCTGTTCATCGGAATCTTGATCGGAGGAATCTTTTATTCTGGTTTTGAGTTTGAGGGAACGATCACGCATGTATTCCAGGATGGAATCGTGGGAGTACTGACAGATTCTTATAACATGGGAATTATCGTATTTCTGGTGATCTTGGGGATCATGGTTTGTATGATGAATAAGGCGGGCGGTTCTGCCGCGTTCGGCCGCTGGGCCAGCACCAAGATCAAAAGCCGGGTGGGAGCGCAGCTTGCTACCATAGCTTTGGGCGTGATGATCTTTATTGATGATTATTTCAACTGCCTGACGGTAGGAAGTGTTATGCGGCCGGTGACAGATAAGCATAATGTGTCCAGAGCGAAGCTGTCCTACCTGATCGATGCCACGGCGGCGCCTGTGTGTATCATCGCCCCCATTTCTTCCTGGGCGGCGGCTGTGACTGGATTCGTGGAGGGAGAGGATGGATTCTCTATCTTTATCCGGGCCATCCCCTACAACTATTACGCCCTGCTTACGATTGTCATGATGATCGTGATCGCGGTAATGAATTTTGATTACGGCCCAATGAAGCTTCATGAGGAAAACGCTAAAAAAGGAGATCTTTATACAACGCCAGACCGCCCGTACGCGGACGCGGAGCAGGAGATCGTGGAAGGGAAAGGGAAAGTGATCGATCTGGTATTCCCGGTGATCGTGCTGATCATTACCTGCGTGATCGGAATGTTGTATACCGGCGGCTTCTTCAGCGGAACCGGATTTGTAGAGGCTTTTTCCAATAGTGACGCTTCTGTAGGACTGATGTTTGGAAGTTTCTTCGCGTTTATCATCACGATAGGATTTTACGCCGTAAGAAAAGTGTTAAGCCTGAGAGAATCCATGGATTGTATCCCGGAAGGATTCAAAGCGATGGTGCCGGCTATCCTGATCCTGACCTTTGCCTGGACCCTGAAAGCTATGACAGACAGCCTGGGAGCGGCGGATTATGTGGCCCATATCATGCAGTCCGCGGCGGGAGGGCTTATGAGCCTGCTGCCGGCCATCATTTTCGTGGTCGGATGTCTTCTGGCTTTTGCCACAGGAACTTCCTGGGGAACCTTTGGCATTCTGATCCCGATTGTTGTCGCGGTCTTTGAAGGTATTGATGAGAATATGATGATCATGTCTATTTCCGCGTGTATGGCAGGAGCCGTGTGCGGAGACCACTGTTCACCGATTTCCGATACAACGATCATGGCTTCCGCGGGCGGCCAGTGCAACCACGTCAACCATGTGACGACCCAGCTTCCCTACGCGTTTACGGTTGCGGCAGTTTCCTTTGTGAATTACATCATTGCCGGATTCATCCAGAATCCATTTATCTGTCTGCCGATCGGAATTGTTCTGATGATCGGAACGCTGATGGTGATCCGCCTGATAACAGAAAAGAAAGTATAAAGAATCTTGAAAGGATCCATAAGAGGGACGCTTCCGAAACGTCCCTCTTTTTTGCGGCTTTTCTCATAAAAAAGGAGGCAGGTACGAAAAATAATGGTATAATAAGGAACAGAAGCAAAAAGAGAGGAGATCGAAAATCGGATGAGCATAAAAGATTTACAGACCTATGAGATCATAACAGAAGAAAATTTAAGCGGCATTCAGACCAGAGGAACACTGCTCCGTCACAAAAAGAGCGGGGCCAGAGTCCTTCTGATGGAGAATGACGATCCGAATAAAGTATTCAGCATCGGTTTTCGCACGCCGCCTTCAGACAGCACAGGTGTCCCGCATATCATGGAACACTCAGTGCTCTGCGGGTCGAAAAATTTTCCGGCGAAGGATCCCTTTGTGGAATTGGTAAAAGGATCACTGAACACCTTCTTCAACGCCATGACATACAAGGATAAG
>CABPCP010000014.1 GCA_902406105.1 uncultured Mordavella sp. | reverse complement strand
GAAACCATGAAGTTACAACTGCAACTCCATGGCCCATATGCCTTGTAATTCTAACTGCAACAACCTATGTTGCAATTAATTTTTCAATTAACCTCTATGGCGCCGTGTCTGGTTTTGGACATTATGGACCCTATACCCTGCGGCCTGGCTATGATGTGATCGGCCAGGCCAGCAGCGGCCTGATGAGTGTGACGGGCTGGCCGGACGGCAGCCCCACACGGATCGGGACTGCCATGGCAGACAGCCTGGCAGGTTACTCTTTGGCGATCGGGCTTTTGGCGGCGCTTCAATACCGGAATCAGACAGGAGTTGGACAAAAGGTAGACATCGGTATGATGGATTCCTGTATCGCGAGTATGCAGATCATTTATCCGATCTATACCATGGGCGGGCGCATCCCCGAGCGCATTGGAAACCGGTATGAGTCCAATTATCCTACAGATACTTTTGCGACAAAGGACGGCATGATCGTTATTGGAGCGGCTAACGACAAATTGTGGCAGAAGCTGTGCGAAGTGATGGGAAAACCAGAGCTTTCCGCAGATGAGCGGTATGACAAGAACCCAAAGAGAGTGGAACGATATCAAGAGATCAAGCCGGTCATTGAGGCGTGGACCAGAGAATATACCAGTGAAGAAGTAATGGAGAAACTGTTGAATGGAGGCGTTCCAGCCTCACCCATCAACAACCTGGCCCAAGTGGCGGCGGATCCCCACGCAAAGGCAAGAGAAATGTTTGTCCATGTAGAACATCCGGTGGCGGGTGATACAGTACTGACGGGCTCCCAATTTAAGATGAGTGAGACAAATCCGGAAGTAGAAAGACATTCTCCGCTCCTTGGCGAACACAACGAAGAAATCTACAGGGATCTTCTGGGGATCGAGGGACAGGAACTGGAAACGCTGAAAGAAGAGGGCGTGATCTAGAGAAAGGAAGGTTTCTTATGAAACTGCCAGAGAAAGTGACAGTAATTGAAGTTGGGCCAAGAGACGGATTCCAGAATGTCAAGGATTTTATTACCACAGAGGATAAGATCCGTATTATTGAACTGCTGCGAAACGCAGGGGTAACTGCCGTAGAAGTGACCTCATTTGTACATCCGAAAGCAGTGCCTCAGATGGCGGACGCAAAAGAAGTGGCAGAAAAGGTCCGCGAAAAATTCCCGGATCTTAGAGCCATCGCCCTGGTACCCAACGAGCGAGGCGCAAAAAACGCCTGGGAGTGCGGCATAAAAGAAGTCAGCTATGTGATCTCAGCAAGCGAAGCCCACAACCAGGCAAATGTCCGGCGGACCGTCAAGGAGTCCCTGGAAGAGCTGGGAAAAATCCGTCAAGCGGTACCAGAGTTAAAAGTGCGTCTGGACATCGCCACCGCCTTTGGATGTCCCTATGCGGGGAAAATCTCTCAAGAGCAGGTGTTTGCCTTGATGGAAGAAGCCAAAGATTTTGGAATCCAGGAGATCGTTTTATGCGATACTATTGGGATCGCTGATCCGGTACGGGTCGCGGGGCTTGCGGAAGCGGTAAAAAAGCGGTATCCGGAATTTATATATACCATGCATCTGCATAACACCAGGGGCCAGGGCTTAGCCAATATCCTGGCCGCCATGCAGAATGGGATAACCTCCTTTGAGACCTCGGTGGGCGGACTGGGCGGCTGCCCGTTCGCGCCGGGGGCGGCAGGGAACGCGGCGACGGAAGATTTCCTGAACATGCTGGACTATATGGGCGTTGAGAGCGGGATCGCGGGAGAAGAATATCTGAAAGCGGTGGCATATGTAAAGGCAAAGGTTCATGCGGATCTGACAGGAAATATGCTGCGGGCTTGCAAGTATGATCATATATAAGAAAGAAGGCTTGAACATGGAAAAGCGAAATGAAGAAGTATACGTTGCCGGTCTGATGGAACGGGCCAGAAAGGCGCAGAAAATCGCGGACGGCTACACCCAGGAGCAGGTGGACAAACTCTCAAGAGCTATCGGCTGGGCGCTGGTACAGAAAGATACGGTAGAAAAAATTGCCGCGTTCTGCCAGGAAGAGACTCGTATGGGCAACGAGGAATCGAAACAGAACAAATTATATAAAAAAGTGAGGGGCGTTTTAAGCGACATCAATCCGCAGAAAACGGTGGGCGTAGTAGAAGAAAACCAAGAAACCGGAATCCGCAGGCTGGCGAAACCGGTAGGAGTGATTGGCTCACTGATTCCTACCACGCAGCCGGAACTTTGTCCGGCTACCCAGGGAATCCTGGCAGTAAAGAGCCGAAACGCCATTGTATTCTCGCCCCATCCCAGGAGTCAGAGAACGACCTATATGGTCACAGAGATTATGAGAGAGGTGTTAAGGAAGCATGGGGCGCCGGAAGATCTTTTGATCTGCGCGGAGCATCCAACCATGGAGATGAGCCGTCAGATCATGGCTCAGTCCGATCTTGTGATCGCTACCGGAGGGGCGGGTATGGTGAAGGCAGCATACAGCTCTGGAACCCCAGCCTATGGCGTGGGTGTTGGAAACGCCGTGGTAGTCATTGACGAGACGGCGGATTTAAAAGAGGCGGCGGCTAACGTGCGTGTCAGTAAGACGTTTGACTATGCCTCTGGCTGTTCCTGTGAGAATTCTATCGTGGTCAGTGAGCAGATCTACGATGAATTTCTGGAGTGCCTGAAAGCAGAGGGGGCTTATTTGGCCTCGGCGGAAGAAAAGGATAAATTCCAGAAAGCGATCTGGCCGGATGGGGGCCATGTGCTGAACCGGGATATCGTGACCCAGCCGGCGTCCAGGATCGGGCAGATCGCGGGAGTAGAAGTGCCGGAAGATGCCGCAATGATCTTGGTGGAAGAAACAGGAAGAGGAGAGGAATATCCCTTCTCCGGTGAAAAGCTTTGTGTAGTATTGGCTGTATACAAGTATAAAGATTTCTCAGAGGCAGTGCGGATTGTCAATGAGATACACAGCTACCAGGGAGCTGGACATTCCTGCGGGATCCAGTCTAACAATGAGGAGCATATCCTGGAGCTTGCTCTGAATACCAAGACGACCCGCGTGATGGTGAGACAGCCGCAGAGCGTAGGAAACAGCGGTGACTGGAACAATGGGATGCCATTTACCGGTTCCTTAGGCTGCGGAACCTGGGGAGGCAATATCGTTTCTGAAAATATTACCCTGAAGCATTTTCTTAACAATACCTGGCTGAGCGTGCCGATCAAAGGAACGATCCCCAGCGATGAGGAAATCTTTCAGGAAGCAATGACGGAATAATAGATCTGAAGAACCGAAAAGCGGCGGGAAAGAAAGGAGCGGCGTTAGATGGATGAGAGAAAGAGCCTGAGGTGTTCGATCATAAGAGGGGGAACCAGCAAAGGGATTTTTATCAAGGAAAATGAGCTTCCGGACGATCCTGCCGCAAGAGATGCTGTGATCAGGGCTGTGTTTGGCAGTCCTGATATCCGGCAGATTGACGGGCTGGGAGGCGCGGATGTGCTGACCAGCAAGCTGGCCATTATCGGACCGCCCTCCAGACCGGATGCGGATGTAGACTATACCTTTGGGCAGGTCAGCTTTGAGACGGATAAGATTGATTACAGCGGAAACTGCGGAAATATCTCTTCCGCGGTAGGGCCTTATGCCATTGACGAAGGAATGGTGCGGGCCGATGGGGAAGCGGCCTTCGTGCGGATCCATATGAAAAATACAGGGAGAATCCTTCGTGCAGAAGTACCGACCAGAGATGGAAGAGCAGTGGAGACGGGGGATTTTGCCATTGATGGAGTGCCGGGAACGGGCGCCAGGATTATGCTGGACTGGTCCGACACCGCCGGAGGTGTGACTGGGAAACTGCTCCCTACAGGGAATGTAAAGGATCAGGTGTGTATAGAAGGAAAGAACTATGAAGTCAGCCTGGTGGATGCCGGGAATCCGCTGGTATTTATCCGGGCAGAAGCACTTGGTATGACGGGCACAGAAAGCCCGGATGAAATTGAAAATAACGCGGAACTTATGCGTACCATAGAGAAAATCCGGGGATGGGCGGCGGCCCGGATAGGCTTGTGTGAACGGCCGGAAGAAGCTGCCAGAGTTACACCTTATAATCCATTTTTTGCTATTGTATCTAAGCCTCAGAGTTATCGGGCTATCAATGGGAAAGAAATCCGAGAGCAGGAGATAGACCTTACAGCCCGCCTTCTGTTCATGCTGCGGATGCATAAAGCTTATCCAATCACTGGGACGGCAGCTACCGCGGCGGCGGTCCGGATTCCGGGGAGTGTGGCCTGGGAGGTGCTGCGGGAAGAAGCGAAAAACCGGGAGACGATCTGCATCGGCCATCCTTCAGGAAAACTTCCGGCAGAGTCCATAGTTTCTGTGGAGGACGGCAGGATCCAGTTTAAGAAGATCGGGGTCTATCGTACCGCCAGGAGAATCATGGACGGCAGGGTGTATCTGCCGGAAGGAATAGACATAGGGAAAGGATAGACTGGAGAGAGGTGAGAATATGGGGAAAACCATTGCGGAAAAGATTATCGCGCGGGCAGCGGGAGCAGAAGAAGTACAGCCGGGAGATATTGTCTGGGTCCAGATTGACCGGGCTATGATGGATGATATCCTGGGGCCTCGGATTCAGATCGCGAAGCAGTTAGAAGAATTGGGCGTACCAGTATGGGATCCGGAGAAAGTGGTGATCATCTCAGATCATTATACCCCGCCTGCTACGATCCAACAGGCGGAAATCGTGAAGTTTACCCGGGATTGGGCCAGAACGCATGGGATACAGAACTATTATGAATTTGAGGGCCCTTGCCATCAGATTATGGCGGAGACTGGGAATGTACGGCCGGGCATGATTATACTGGGGACGGATTCCCATACCTGTATGGGCGGGGCTTTGAATGCTTTTGCCAGCGGTGTGGGATCCACAGAGATGCTGGGAATCCTGGCCACTGGAAAGACTTGGCTGAAAGTGCCCGAGACGATCCGGGTAGTTTGGGAAGGGACCCTGTCTGAGAATGTGATGGCGAAGGATGTTTCCCTGAAGACGATCGGCCAGATCGGCCATTCAGGCGCGACATATCTGTCTGTAGAATATCAGGGGAATACCATTGGCGAAATGTCGATGGACGAGCGTATGGCCATATCTAATATGGCGGTGGAAATGGGCGCTAAGGCAGGAATCATGCCATTTGATGAAAAAACAAAAAATTTTTTGGATCATATCGAGGTGGACGCCGAGACCTATGAGCCCTGTTTTAGCGATGAAGACGCAGTATATCAGCATACTTACAATTTCCGAGCGGAGGAGTTAAAACCCCAGGTAGCCTGTCCCCATGAGGTGGATCATGTGACAGCCGCGGAGGAGCTTCACAATGTCCCCATCCATCAGGCATACCTGGGCTCCTG
Organism: uncultured Mordavella sp.; assembly: GCA_902406105.1. GTDB lineage: Bacteria > Bacillota > Clostridia > Lachnospirales > Lachnospiraceae > Massilistercora. The sequence continues at coordinate 45,083 of CABPCP010000014.1, read as the reverse complement.
TACCGGAGGAAGACTAAATGACCTAAAGACAGCGGCAGAATATCTGAAAGGAAAGAAAGTGGCAAAAGGTGTTCGGCTTTTGGTATCCCCGGCTTCCCGGAAAATCTGGAAAGAGGCAGATGAAAAAGGATATCTTGGGACGATCGCGGAGGCTGGCGGCGTGATCATGGCCCCTACCTGCGGTGTGTGTGTAGGGCTGCACAGCGGCCTGATCGCCGGAGGGGAGAACTGTATCTCTTCCAGCAACCGGAATTTTCTTGGTAGGATGGGAAGCAAAGAAGGACAGATTTATCTGGCCTCGCCTCTGACGGTGGCGGCCAGCGCGGTGGCAGGCAGGATCCAGGAGGGAGAAAAATGATGAAAGGGAAAGCGTTAAAATATGGCGACAACATCAATACAGATATTATTTCTCCGCCTCAGTATATGGATCTTTCTATCGAAGAAGCGTCCCGGTATTCTATGAGCGCGGTGGATCCGGATTTCTACAGAAAGGTACAAAAGGGGGATATCTTTGTGGCGGAGGAAAACTTAGGCTCCGGATCCAGCCGGGAGACCTCCCCGCTGACTTTAAAATACTTAGGGATAAGCGCGGTAGTGGCAAGGTCTTTCGCTCGGATCTTCTACCGGAATCTGATCAATGTAGGAATCCCGGCTCTTCAGTGCAAGGATGCGGGCAAGATCCGGGAAGGGGATGAATTAGATGTGGATATGGATAAAGGAATCATCTGGAATCGGACAAGGAAAGAACGCTACCGCTGCCAGAAACTGCCGGAGCATATGATGAAGATCATTGAAGCGGGCGGTCTTTTCCCATATTTGAAAAAGGAGATCGGAGAAGGAAAGTCTGGAGCGGGGGGAGAAGTATGAAGTATACGAAGGATTTGCTGGACCGTCAGTGTGTAAAGTGCGGGGCAGATGAAGGTGTTTCTCCAATCCCGCAGGAGGGAACGTTTACGAAAGTTTGTCAGATTACAGAAATTTCCGGATTCAGCCATGGCGTAGGGACCTGCGGGTTAAAGCAGGGAGCTTGTAAGCTGTCTTTGAATATTAAAGCAGGCGTTATTGAGGAAGCGCTTGTAGAAGTGCTGGGGTGTACAGGAATGACCCATTCCGCGGCTATGGCTTCCGAGGTGCTTCCAGGCAAAACGATTCTGGAAGCGCTGAATACGGATTTGGTCTGTGATGCCATTAACGTGGCTATGAGAGAGATTTTTCTTGCGCTTGCCTATGGACGGACGCAGACCGCTTATTCGGAAGGCGGTCTGGATGTGGGAGCCGCCATGGAAGATTTGGGGCATGGAATGAGAAGCCAAGTGGGCACTTGCTATTCTACCCGCTTGAAAGGCCCCAGGTATCTGGAGATGACGGAAGGGTATGTGACAGAACTGGCGCTGGATGAAAAGCGGGAGATCATAGGATTTGCTTACATCAAGACGGGCCAGATGCTGGAAGAGATCCAGGCGGGAGTGCCGGCCCAGGAAGCGCTGGAACATGCCAGAGGCATCAGCGGAAGATATGAGGAGGGGGTCTTCTATATAGATCCCCGCAGAGAGTAGAGGGAGAAAAAGATGGCAAGATTTCCAAACATGGATAGAAAAATAGATCGGATCGAAGGATTGCTCGGCAGATATGGGATTTCCTCCCTAGAAGAAGCAGAAGATATCTGTCTGGAGCATGGAGTCGATCCGGCGGGGCTTGTGAAAGGAACACAGCCGATCTGTTTTTCGGACGCCCCTTGGGCGTACATCGCGGGAGCCGCCGTGGCTATCGCCGCAGGCGCAGGAACTGCGGCGGAGGCGGCTCTGATGATCGGGGAAGCCCTGCAGGCATTTTGCGTGCCGGGATCGGTGGCGGAAGAACGTAAAGTAGGAATCGGACACGGAAAACTGGCGGCCATGGTATTGTCAGAAGAAGTACGCTGTTTTGCTTTTCTGGCCGGACATGAGTCTTTCGCCGCGGCGGAGGGGGCCATCGGCATTGTCCAGTCTGCCAATCGGGTGCGGAAAACACCCCTGCGGGTAATCTTAAATGGTCTGGGGAAAGACGCGGCAAAGATGATCGCCCGGATGAATGGATTTACCTATATAAGGACCAGGTATGATTATAAAGAGGATCAGATCCAGGTGATCGGGGAGAAGGCTTATTCTGACGGGGAGCGGGCCAAGATCCGCTGCTATGGCGCCCATGAAGTGCGGGAGGGTGTGGCTGTTATGGAACTGGAAGATGTGGACGTCTCTATTTCTGGAAATGGGACCAATATGGTGCGTTTTACTCATTTGGTGGCAGGCGCTTACAAGAAGAAGTGTCTGGAAAAGGGAAAGCGTTACTTTGCCTGTGCTTCCGGGGGAGGTATCGGAAGGACTCTGGGGCCGGATGAAACGTCTGCGGGACCTGCATCCTACGGACTGACAGATTCTATGAGCCGGATGTATGGGGATACTACGTTCGCGGGTTCCTCTTCGGTTCCGGCCCATGTGGCGATGATGGGATTCATTGGAATGGGAAATAACCCTATGGTGGGAGCTACCGTAAAGACGGCTGTAGCAGTGGATGAGGCGCTGAAGCGCCGAAGAAACAGTTAGGCCGGCAGACGAGCGGGAGGAGGAAAATCACAAAAAGGGGGAAGAACGGTGGATTATCAAGTATTTGAGATGCTGGGGGACTCCCGGTTTGCCCAGCAGGAAGCGGAAGAAGGGCAGGCTTATATGGAGCGGGTGTTCCGCCGGGTTTTTGGCTCTTCGCAGGAAGAGGACGGGGAGCAGATCACGGAGCATGTTTACGAACTGATGCGCAGTCGGTTTGTTTCCTGCAGTTTCCAGGAGCGCACGCTGGATATGGAATTTGTTGTACGGCAGTGGGAATTGAATCCCATGGGCAATCTTCACGGGGGGATCCTGGTGACGGCAGTGGACATGGCATGCGGGATCCTGACCCGGTTTTACAGGCAGACGAAAGCGGTTTCCACGGTCCATCTCTCTGTGGATTTCTTAAGGCCGATCAAGTGCGGAGAGACCTTTATCGTGCGGGCAAAGCTGAATAAATCCGGCCGTCGGATCGCGTTTCTGACGGCAGAGGCGTTCTTGAAAAAAGACGGTCGGACGGCAGCTACCGCATCTGGCACGTTTGTATAAAATCCTGCCCTGGCGGCGGAAATAAAATTCAATAATGGGGGTACATCTATGGAAGAGAAGAGATTTCAGTATTTAATGGAGCCGATCCGGATTGGTACAATGACGGTGAAGAACCGTATTGTATTTCCGCCGATGAACACGAATCTAACGTCAGAGGACGGCTGTGTGACACCGGATCTGGAGGAGTACTATTTAAGGAGGGCAAGGGGCGGCGCGGGGCTTATCATCCTGGAAGCGGCAAGCGTGTCGAAAGACTCCAGGAATCACCCAAGGCAGCCTATGATCTGTGACCGGAAATATACCGCATCCTGGGCAAAATTGGCGGAAAAGCTGCATCGGTATCATACAAAATTATCAATCGAGCTGGTACACTATGGAAGCGAAGCCTCGATTCCGCCGAGGGTCTCTCCATCGGGAATTTCCAAGTATAAAGAGAACCCGGGAAAAGTCCTGACGGTGGAAGAGATCCATCATATTCAGGAGCAGTTTGTGGATGCTGCGGTTTTTGCAAAACAAGCGGGGATTGACGCGGTTACGCTCCACGGATGTCACGGATATTTGATCGCGGAATTCCTTTCCCCGGTATTTAATCAGCGCAGGGATGAATATGGAGGCAGTTTCGAAAACCGCTGCCGTTTCTTGCTGGAGATCATTGAAAAATGCCGCAAGGCGCTGGGACCCAAGTTTCCGATCATGGTACGCTACAGCGCCAATGAGTATGTAGAAGGAGGAAGAGGTCTGGAGGAATCTGTGGCGCTGGCGAAAGTGCTGGAATCAGCCGGAGTGGCGGCTATTGATATTTCCGCCTCCCAGCCGTCGGCATATCTGATGACTACGCCGCCTTACTGTCTGCCTCACACGAAAGGACTTTTGGCGCCCTATTCGGAAGCGATCAAGAAAGCGGTAGAGATTCCGGTCTTTACGGCCATCGGCATTAGGGATCCGGAATTCGCGGAAGAACTGATCCGGGAGGGAAAAGCAGATCTGATCGCGTTGGGACGCCCTCAGCTGGCGGACCCGGATTATGCGTATAAAGTATCTAGAGGAGAGCCTGAGAAGATTCGCCACTGCCTTTCTTGTGAATTTTGCCTGGATACTCTGGATGACGACCGCCAGATCCGGTGCGCGGTGAATCCAGAGACCGGGAGGGAGACTGAATTTGATGGGATCGCTCCCGCGGAGAATAAAAAAGAGGTCCTGGTCATCGGCGGAGGACCGGCGGGGATGGAAGCGGCCAGAATTTCTGCTCTCAGGGGACATTCCGTGACTTTGATGGAGAAAAGGAACGCTCTTGGAGGGACGCTGAACGCGGCAAAGCTTCCGCCCAATAAAGAAATGATCGGGCGTCTGGTTGAATGGTATGAGAGGGAATTGAAGGAACTTGGCGTGAAAGTATGCCTGAGAACGGAAGTGACAGAGGAAATGGTCCGGGAGAGAAAACCGGATGTATTGTTCTTGGCCTGCGGTTCCCATTATATCAAACGAATCAAAGGAAGTGACGGTCCTAATGTGATCAATGCTTATGAGGCGCTGACTCAGCCGGAGCGGGTTGGAGAGCGGGTGGTCATCGTAGGCGGCGGCGCTTCCGGAGCAGAGGCCGCGGAGTATTTCTCAGGGGCGCTGGCGGAAGTGGAATGTCTGGGAGCGGACGGTATTGGAGGAAATCTGCGGTTTGCTGTGAAGAAAAAAGAAGGAACGGTGAAGCGGAACATTACGATCGTGGAGATGCTGGATGAAATCTGCAGTGATATGGACGTGTTCTGCAAGGAGACTGTGCTTTTTACCCTGCGTCAAAACGGGGTACAGTTCCGGGCTGGCTGCCGGGTAGAGGAGATCACGGAGCAGGCAGTGCGGGTCTTTGATCTTGAGAGTCAGGAGGAAGCAGTACTCCCAGCAGATACAGTAATCCTTGCGGGAGGTTTAAAATCCAACGGGCTGGAAGAGTTCCAGGAGACAGACTGTCCGGTGATCCGGCTTGGGGACGCGATCTGGCCGGGCAAGATCAAGGATGCGGTCTATACAGCGTATGCGGAGGCGGCGCGATTGTAAGCGCGGATAAGCAAGGATGTGGAGGAAAGGAGTTATGAAACAAAACGAGAAAAATACCCTTCCGATCACAGTTGTATTATATATCCTGATGTTTTTCTACGCGGTTTTTACCACAATGCCAGGAACTCAGCTGCTGGTCCTGACTGGAGAATTCGGTCTGGCGCTGTCTGAGGGCGGTGTTTTCACGGTGGCAGTAAACGGAGGCTGTATCCTTGGGATCGCGGCCTCTGTTTTCTTCCTGGACCGTTATGATAAGAAATATCTGGTACTGGGATCTTATCTGCTGTTTGGAGGGATGCTGGTCGGAATAGGGGTGTCGGAAAGTTATTTTGGATTTTTGATGCTTTTGGTCCTTGCGGGAGCGGGAATGAAATTTTTCGACTCTTCCGCAAACGCGTGTGTGTCTGGGCTAAACCCAAAGAACAGCGGATTTTACATGAATCTTCTCCACTGCAGCTTTGGGATCGGAGCTTTTGCGGGCCCGGTATTTACCACGGCGCTGACGGATATGGGAATGGAATGGAGACAGAGTTATCTTCTGCTTGGAATGGCGGCGGTACTGATGTGCGTCGTCTACGGATGGGTGCAGAAGGGGTATGCGCCTTTGCGGGAGCGGCGATTCCGCTGACTTTGACCATCGGCTACGGGTGGTTTCCGGGAAAAGTAGGGAAGATCTCTACCTTACTCTTTTTGTGCATTGCGGGAGGGGCGGTGGCGCTTCCCTGGCTGATGGGACTGTGCGTAGAGGCGGGAGGTCTTTTCGCGAGTATGGTTTTGGATGGAGTAAGCCTTGCGGGCGCGGCAGTGATCGCCTTTTTAGTAGAATACAGAAAAATGGCATGAGAAAAGTCTTTCCGGGAGGTTGACAGGATTTCTTCCGGTATCCTATGATAGAAGACAGCGGACTGGATGTAATTGCGATAGGACCGCTGTACTGCAGGGATAAAGGGGAGAGATCTATGAAGAAGATTCTTGTGATCGCCACAGGAGGGACGATCGCTTCTAAGGAAAAAGGAAATGGGCTGGAGCCGGAGGCTACCGGAGAAGAGCTGCTGGCCGGCGTCCCGGATCTTCCGGAAGGCTGCCGTCTGGACACACTCCAGCTTATGAATATTGACAGTACTAATATGTGCAAAAGGCAGTGGGAGAAGATCCGGGATACGATTCTGGAGAAGTACCAGGAGTATGATGGATTTGTGATCCTTCACGGCACGGATACGCTGGCGTATACGGCGGCGATCTTGTCGTATCTGATCCAGGGAAGTGAGAAACCGATCGTGCTGACCGGATCACAGATGCCTATGGATCATTCTTATACAGACGCGAAGATCAATATTTACCAGAGTGTGATCTATGCGCTGGATGAAGACTCCCATGAGGTTTCTATTGTATTTAACGGGAAGGCAATCGCCGGGACACGGGGCAAGAAGCAGAGGACCCGGAGCTTTCACGCGTTTGACAGTATTAATTTTCCGCCGCTTGCGTCGATCTACGGCAGCAAAGTAGAGCGAACCTATCCTGCCAAGCCATTTTCCGGGAAACTGCGTGTGTCCAGGCAGATAGATGATCGGGTGTTCCTGCTGAAGCTGACGCCGGGGATCCATCCGGATATTTTCCGAGCGCTGACAGAAAGTTATGATGCGGTGATCCTGGAAACCTTTGGGATTGGGGGGATTCCGTGTGGAGAGGACGGGGCCTTTGAGGCGGCGCTGTTTGACTGGGTGGAGGGAGGGAAAACCCTGGCGGTCACCACCCAAGTTATGGAAGAAGGCTGCGATCTGGGAGTTTACCAGGTGGGAAAGCGGTTCAGTGAAGATGAACGGATTCTGCAGGCGGGAAATATGACCACTGAAGCTGTGCTGGCTAAGCTGATGTGGATATTGGGAGAGACGAAAGACACAAGTGAGATTCATCGGCTGTTCTATCGGACGGTGAACCATGATCGGTAGAGAAGAAAGGCTGTCTTGAGAAGACAGTCTTTTTTTGCTATAATTGGTTGGCAGAAAAAGGACTGCGGCAAGTCCAAGTAAGTTTAGGAAGGATGGCCTGTAATGGAGCATTTTTTATTTGATCTGGATGGGACGCTGCTCCCTATGGACCAGAGGAGATTCGTGGAATTTTATATGCCGCTTTTGGCGGCTCGTTTCAAGGGCAGAGGCGTGCCTCAGGAAGAGTTGATCGCGGCGGTATGGAAAGGGGTGGAGGCTATGGCTTTCAACGATGGAAGCCGCACCAATGAAGCGGTTTTCTGGGATTGCTTTGAAAAACGGCTTTCCATTCGTCGGGAAGAAGTAGAGGAAGAAGTCTTAGATTTTTATGGAAATGAATTTAATCAGGCGATTCAGTCCACCCGGCCTGTGCCTGCGGCAGATCGGATCATCAAGTTTTTAAAGCAAAAAGGGAAAAAGGTATATTTGGCGACCAATCCGATCTTTCCCCGCTGCGCGACTCTGAACCGGATCCGGTGGGCTGGGCTTTGCGCGGAAGATTTTGAAGAGATCACTACGTATGAGGATTACCGGTACAGCAAACCGAATCCGGAATACTTCCGGGAGATATTAAGACGGCATGGCCTGCGGCCCCAGGACTGCCTGATGGTGGGGAATGATGCGAGAGAAGATCTGACGGCGGGAAGCCTTGGGATCAAAACCTACCTTGTGACAGACTGCCTGGAGCATGGAGATGCTCCGCAAAAACCGGATTATCAAGGGGCGAATCTGGAACAGCTGTACAGCGATTTGAAAGAGCTGGTGTAGCCGGCTCTTTTTTTATGCGAAGGCATTTGCGGGATATGGGATTTGTGGGATCAGACAATTAAAAAGGACTGCATATTGGGAGGTGTGCAGTCCTGAGGAAAAAGTTATGAAAAAGAATTATAAGTGTTCGTTTCTTACGAACAATTATAGTATAGGCAGAAACTGTGATGAAAGTGTGATGAAAATAAGAATTAATTGTTAACAATTGTAAACAAGGACGTAGCCTTTTTGCATTTTACTACGTCCCCATTTGTAACTCCGCAAAGTTATCCAGGAAAAATTCTTGAAATAAATTGTCCTTTTTCCAGACAATAGAAATTTCATGCTGGATTTCAAAGCCTTTTAATGGTATTTTTCGAATAATTCCATTTTTCAGTTCGGTCTTTACAGCAGTCTCATATAGAAAGCTGATTCCAGCCCCAGCAGCCACCATATCCTTGATGGCGTTCATATTTCCGATCGTGACAACATTTGCAAAATCTTCGGGTGACAGATTGTGGGAATTTAATGCTTGTTCTAAGATAGAGCGAGTTCCAGAGCCTGTTTCCCGTATCAGGAGACACTCGCCAGTGAGAGCGGCAAGATTTTGTTCTCTGGAGGCTGAGCCACGGACCAGGGGATGGGAGGGACTGCAAATGGGGATAAAATGATCCACCAGAAATGGAATATGTTCATAAGCTGCTTTGGAATAATCTCCTTCCAAAATGGCAAAATCGATCTCACCATCGTCTAGTTTTTCTAGCAATTCCTTTGTGTTTGCTACCGTCATGGAGATGTCGGCATCCTTGTGCCCGTTTAAAAATCTGGCTAAAGGCCGAGCGATCATGAATTCTCCAACCGTAAGTGTAACACCAAAATGAAGGACTTTTTTCTTGTCCGTGATAAAAGCAAGCTGCTCTTTCAGATAGATTTCGTTATTGTGCAGCGAAGTGAGGGAGCGCTGTAAAAGCTTCCCAGCCTCCGTCAAAATTATGCTTTTCCCAATAAAGCGGAATAATTTTACGCCGTAAAAATTCTCAATATATTGAATATGCTGAGAAACCGCAGGCTGAGAAATATGCAGTTTCTCGGCGGCACGGGTAAAATTCAATTCCTTACAAACAGTCAAAAAAGTAAGGGTTCGGTGGTCTAACATAGGTACTCCTTTCTAGTTGGGGCCGGGGGATTTTTTAAAATCCCCCGGCCCCAACTAAATAAATCATAACATATTCTTATCAAAAAATAAATATTAATAATTTCACATGATGATTTCTGCGTGTTATTATACTATACGGTAAGTTACGACAGGGAAAAGAACGGTTTTGTGGAGGAATGAGATGGATTTTATAAAGAAAAATGGAAAAGGGATTCTGGTGTGTCTGTGTATTGCTGTACCATCCTGGCCCTTGGGAAAACAGTTTCCGATTATTGGCGGCCCGGTGATCGCGATCATTGCAGGAATGATCCTTACATTATTTTTAAAAGATAAAACGCAGCTGGAGGGCGGGATTAAATATACCTCAAAGAAGGTGCTGCAGTACGCGGTGGTCCTGCTTGGGTTTGGGCTGAATCTCCAAGTGATCCTGCAGACGGGAAAGCAGTCTCTGCCGATTATTATAACAACGATCAGCACATCTTTGATCATTGCTTATGTGCTCCACAAGGTGATGCACATTCCTGGAAAGATTTCCACATTGGTAGGCGTGGGATCATCCATTTGCGGGGGCTCTGCCATTGCGGCGACAGCGCCGGTGATCGAGGCGGATGATGAGGAAGTGGCACAGGCTATTTCTGTGATTTTCTTTTTTAATGTGCTGGCGGCAGTTTTATTTCCTACATTAGGATCTTTTCTGGGATTTTCCCAGACTTCCGGGGAGGCCTTTGGGATTTTCGCGGGGACGGCAGTCAACGATACTTCTTCTGTTACTGCCGCGGCTTCTACCTGGGATAGTATGTATCATCTGGGAAGCGCCACACTGGATAAGGCCGTAACGGTAAAGCTGACCAGGACTTTAGCGATCATCCCGATCACGTTGGTACTGGCGTTTATCCGTACCAGAAACGCGGAGAAGAAGGAGGGCGGAAATGTGTCCTTGAAACAGGTATTTCCATTTTTTATCTTGTTTTTCATTGGAGCTTCTGTAATTACGACAATTGCGGTTGCCGCTGGGATTTCCGCAGACGTGTTTTCGCCACTGAAAGAACTGTCTAAGTTCTTTATTGTTATGGCTATGGCTGCAATAGGACTTAATACTAATATCATCAAACTAATAAAGACGGGCGGAAAGCCAATCCTTATGGGGATGGCCTGCTGGATTGGAATTACATTGGTAAGTCTGGGAATGCAGCATGTGCTGGGAATTTGGTAGAAGAGAAAGTAAAAAGGGACAGGGCATTTTTAATTGGGGCCGGGGGATTTTTAAAAATCCCCCGGCCCCAATAAAAAAATTCCGATACAGAATCTAAAAAGAGACGTCTTTTAAAAAGAGGTCTCTTTTTTTATACTTACCACAACAAAATAAACCCAAAGGAGGTAAAAGTTATGAAGAAATTGGTAAGCGTTTTATTAGTTGCGGCCATGATGATGTCTATGCTGATCGGCTGCGCTGATGAAGACGTGGCTTCCGACGAAGGAGGCGGATCTAAGGAGCTGACCATCGCATTCAGTTTTGAAGATCTGGAAACAGAGTTCTGGGTAGCATCTCACGAGATCATTACAGAGTCTCTGGCTGAAAAAGGCTATAAAGTGATCGAGCTGAATTGCCAGGGCGATGCTAACAAACAGTTGGAGCAGGTTAATGATGCATTGACCCAGGACATTGACGGAATCATTATGATCCCGGTTGACGGAGATACTGCCGTAACGGTTACAGCTTCTGCCAATGAAGCAGAAGTTCCGATTGTTATCTTCAATCGTCCGCCAACATCTGACGAAGGCAATAATATCACTATCGTATGTGATAACAGAGCAGCGGCAGAGGCAACTGTAGACTACATGGTTTCTGAAGCTCAGAAGAAATACGATGAGACTGGAAAGAAACTGACACCCTGTATCCTGGTAGGCGACCTTGGCGACCCGAATGCCATCGAGCGTAAGGATGGATTCTACGCGGCCATCGAGAAGGCTCCGGAGATATTTAACGATGTTATTGAAGTCCCGACCGAGTGGGATGCGGCTACCTGTCTTGCAAATTTGCAGAGCGCGGTACAAGCCAACCCGGATATTGATTTTATCTATGCTTGTTCAGACTTCTTATTCCCGACGGTTCAGTCAGTTGTAGAGCCGCTTGGAAAATGGCAGAAGATAGGAGACCCTAACCACATAATCCTTGGTGGGCTTGATGGAGATGGAACTGCAGGAAAACTGATTGATGAAGGCTATGTGGACGGCACTGGAGCACAGGATCTGTTCTTTGAAACAGATGAAGCGATCAAGGCGTTGGAAGAAGCTATCGAATCAGGCGATACCCAGCCGGACGAAGTGATCACAGACCCAGGCTTTGCTCTGACCCAGGCAAATCTGGAAGAGAAGAGAATGGATATGTGGGGCAATGCGTTAAACGCTGAAGAAGAATAGAGACAAATGTAAGCTGGGGACGGGGTATTTAATAACACCCCGTCCCTGTACGAGGAGGTTATGATATGGGTGTTTCTACCAAAAAAGCGCAGACCAAGAAAAAAAGCCCCGGACAAATCATCCAGAAACTATTTTTATCGGAATACTTCATTTTATACCTGACGATTTTATGTTTTGTCTGTGTCATCCCGTTCGTTCCCAAGATCATCACACGAAGTAACTTGCTGAATGTTATGTCTAACCTGTGGCCGCTATTGGTAGTGGCAGTAGGGCAGACTTTTGTACTCCTGTTGGGAGGCATTGATCTTTCGCAGGTATCGATCATTGGTGTGACCAGTGTAATGGGAACAGTTTTGATCAGTGATTCTTTTAACGAAGGGACTTTCGCATCCACTCCTCTGTGGGGATGGCTGATCGGCGCAGATGGAGGGCCGCTGGCAGGGTCGGCCATGGCGATTCCAGTATGTATTCTGGTGATGCTTCTGGTAGGGACACTGATTGGTCTGTTTAATGGATATTTTGTGGCGGAATTTAAGATGCCGCCGTTTATGGTAACTTTGGTTACACAGATGTTTTTCTTAAATTTTGCGATTTTCCTCACCCAGTCCAGAAATGTTATGGGGCTGCCAGAAGGATTTAAAGAAATAGGGAAAGGATCTCTTGGAGGGATTATTCCTTATGCGGCGATTCTGACGGTAACCGTGACGGTAATCGGATGGTTTATTCTGGCAAAACTGGTACTAGGGAAGTGGATCTATGCCACCGGAGCAAATATTACGGCGAGCGTTGTGTCTGGTGTTCCTACAAAAAAAGTGACCGTTTTCTGTTATGCTTTCAGCGGCTTCTGTGCGGCGGCGGGATCTGTGATCTATTCAGCCCGTCTGAATATGGGAAGACCTACGTTAGGGGAAGACCTGACTATGGATATTGTTGGGGCGGCTGTCCTAGGAGGTACCAGCCTCCTGGGAGGAAAAGGAAAAGTGACTTGGACAGTGTTTGGCGTATTATTCTATACGATTTTGTTTAATGTGCTGAATTTGTTCAATCTTTCCTACTATACGATCAATATTGTCAAAGGTTGTGTTATTTTAGTGGCGGCATTCCTGGATGTTGTCAGGACAAAATTAGCGGTGAAGATTTCAAGTGAAAATGAGGCAGGTGTTTGATATGGGCGAAAGTATATTAAAGGTAGAACATATAGCAAAAAGTTTCTTTGGAATTTCAGCGCTTAAAGACGTTAACTTTGAATTGCAAAAAGGAGAACTGCTAAGTTTGATCGGAGAAAACGGGGCCGGAAAATCTACCCTTATGAATATTGTCTGCGGCGTGTTGAAGCCAGATGCCGGGAAACTGTATCTGGAAGGAAACGCCTACCAGCCCCAGAAACCTTCGGATGCCACAAAGGCAGGGATTGCCTTTATACATCAGGAGCTGAATCTATTTACCAACCTAAGTATTTTGGATAATGTATATATTAATTCTTTTCCGAAGATACCGGGAACGCCGATCATTAAAAAAAGCGCGATGACGGCGAAAGTTAAAGAAGTGCTGCAAGCGGTGGACTTAAATGTTTCTCCGGAGACTATCGTAGAGAAGCTTTCTCCGGGAGAGCGACAGTTGGTAGAAATTGCGAAAGCATTGTCTGCGGATCCACAGATTTTGATTTTTGATGAACCAACGACTTCGCTGACCGCCAGAGAGACAGAGAAGCTCTTTGGGATCATAGAAAGATTAAAAGCAGAGGGAAGATCTATTATTTATATTTCTCATATCCTGGCAGATGTACAGAAATTATCAGACCAGATTATCGTGCTTCGGGATGGCGAGATTACAGACAGTGGAAAAAAGGAAGAGTTTACGATTCAGAGGATGATCAGCTCTATGATCGGAAGAGAGATCGATCAGTTGTATCCGGAGAAAACCAATCGTCCCACAGAACAATCGGTATTAGAACTGAAAGATATTTCCCAGAGGGGAATTGTTCATAAGATCAACATGAAAGTCTGCGCCGGCGAGGTGGTTGGAATGTTTGGCCTAATGGGGTCAGGAAGGAGCGAACTGGCAAGGATCGTCTACGGATTGGACCCATACGAGACAGGCGAGATCAAGGTCCGAGGCAAAGAGATACATAAGATCACGCCAAAGAAAGCGATCCGGAACAAAATTGCGTTTGTGACGGAAAATCGGCGGGAAGAAGGGTTGTTTATGGAATTTACGATCATGGACAATCTTTCGCTGGTATCAATTCCAGAGAAGGCAAAAAGCAAACTGAAAATGGTCAATAACTCTTCTGTCAAAGCGGAGACACAGGGGATGGTGGATACCTTAAAGATTAAATGTCCGCCTATAGAGAAAAATCCGGCAAAGAGCATGAGCGGTGGAAACCAGCAGAAAGTAGTTATTGGGAAATGGCTGTTGTCAGACCCGGATCTTCTGATTGTAGATGAACCTACCAGGGGAATTGACGTAGGGGCAAAATACGAAGTTTACTCTATTATAAATGATCTGGCAGCTCAAGGGAAAGCAATCTGGGTGATCTCATCGGAACTGGAAGAATTAATGGGAATCTGCGACCGCATTATAGTCATGGGGAATGGTGAGATTCGAGGCGAATTGACCAGAAATGAGTTTGATAAAGAGCGCATCATGGCAGCGGCATTCAATCAGATGGGAAAGGAGGAAAAATAGCATGGGATCCAAAGAAAATATAGGTAAGCTGGTGTTAAAAAACATACCAATACTACTGTTTGTTCTGGTATTCGTGATATTTGGCATTTTTTCTCCAAAGTTTTTAAGCGTGGCTTCTTTCAGCAATATTATTTTGAACTCCTCTTATGTGGGGATTATCGGAATTGGGATTATGTTTGTCCTCTTAACAGCAGGCATCGATCTGTCGGTAGGTTCAGTCATGTATCTTGCCGCAGCCTCCACAGGGCTTCTGATCTCGGAGATGCATGTTCCGACAGCGCTAGGTGTGCTGGGCGGAATCTGCGTAGCGCTGCTGGTTGGACTGATCAACGCCTTCTGTATCATCAAGCTGGATATTCTTCCTTTTATCACAACATTGGGAACAATGACGGCAGGAAGAGCGGTGGGGACATGGATGACCCAGTCCGAATCGGTGAATCTGCCCAAGGCGATTACTTCCCTGGGATCTCAAAAAGTATTGGGGATTCCGGCGGCAATCCTGCTCTTTCTGCTGATCGCTCTGATCGCGGCGATCTTCCTTGCTAAGACACAGCTCGGGAGACAGATCTACGCAGTGGGAAATGATCCGGAAGAAGCAAGGAAAGCGGGAATCAGCAATAAGAAAGCGCTTTTTACGGTTTATATGCTTTGCGCCCTGCTGGCAGGCATTGGCGGGATTATATCGGTAGCGCAGATTGGAATCGTAAACGCTGCGTTTGGAAAAGGGGAAGAATTTAACGCGATTGCCGCTGCGGTGCTTGGCGGTACAAGCCTGGCAGGAGGAAGCGGTAAAGTTCAGGGAACTATCTTGGGGGCGGTAATGATCCAGATGATCCAATCCGGTTTAGTGTATATGCAGGTGGATATGTATATTCAGCCTTTGATCTCCGCCGCGATTATTTTTATCGCAGTATTTCTGGACAGCATAAGGGGACGTTATGTTCGAAAAGCAGAAGCAAGAAATATCAGAAATGAGAATCTGGTGAGAGAATAGAAAAAAGATCAGAGGCCGCGTTATATCGCGGCCTCTTGGTGATTTCAGGATTAAAAGATCTTGGGGTCATCTCATGTCCGGGAAATATGTATAAAGATTTTCTTTGGTGACAGAAATAACACCTGTGGAGACAGTATCAGGTATTACAGAGGTCAGGCCATCCGCAAGATTATTGATTTTTAGAGAGGAGTGATTGATATCGTAGAGCAGGGAAGCGGCATAATAGGTAAAAACGGCTCGTTTTTGGCCGATGATGACATCAACTGAACCATCCTCTACAAGAGCAAGATTGTCTGGCTCAATATCCATGGCGGTTACTTTGATATCCTGATCGCCTTGGAAATCTTTCAATCCATTGGTAATGCCAATGGCACTGTTGGAGTTAAAACCAGAGATGCCGGCAATATCAGGATAAGTTTCAACGATCATTTTTGTAATTCGTTCTGCTTCGTCATAACTGGCCATATCGTCATACTCTCCAACAATGGTGATGTCCGGGTAGTTATCAATGACTGAGTGGTAACCTTTAAAAGCGGCCTCTGTGGTATCCGCCCCTCCGATCCCCATAATCGCAACTTCACCCTTACCTCCGATTAGTTTTACCATGGCTTCTGCCTGGGTGACGCCAATCTCATACCAGTCGGAGCCTACATAGGCAATCCGGTCGGAGTTCGATACATCAGAGTCTACAGTGATTACGGGAATTCCCTGGCGAATTGCTTCATCGATGGAAGGGGCCAGACTCTGTTCCATGCCCAGGACCAGAATTCCGTCCGGCTCTTTGGCGATCGCCTCGTTTAAAGCCTGGATCTGTCCGGGAATATCATATTCTTCAGGTCCCATGACTGTGGCGGTCACATGTTTATCCCGCCCAAATTTTTCAAAAGCGGCAATATCGTTTTCTTGAAACATACTATGGCCGGTCATGGTGGCGACCCAGATATATTCTTCCCCCTCGGAGGAAGTTTGAGGCAAAGAATCCGTTTCCTTGGACAGATGTGGGAAAATCAGCAAAAGAGCCAAGATAAGAACCAGGCAGAGGGAAACGATAAAGGGAATAAAAAGTTTATTTTTTCGCATAGTTAAGCTCCTTTTTATGAGGACAACCCGGCAGCAAATTCCTGCGGGGTTATCAGATTATAAAATAGTTTCCTTGGGAGAGCGTAAGTCTCAGCGTCACAGGTAAACGGGGAGATATAGAAATGTTCCTCTGGTATATAGCATTCTTCCTCTTTGATCTTCATCCAGGAGACGGCTAGTTCGGAATCGACGGTATAACTTTGGATATTTGTCATAGTCCGAGTGTCGCTGACATATTGGAGAACTGTGTCATATTGTGTATAGTAATCCAAAAACAGACGGCAGATCTTGGCATTTTCGCTGGATTGGCTGATACATAAAAGAGAATCCACGGGACTGCCTACAACAGGGGCTGACATCTGGCCGGAAGAAACGTGGAAGCCGCAGACGTCAATGTCAATTTGCTGAAGGACAGAGTCATTGATCATAGCGATGCTGGATTCCGGAGAGACCGCCATTGCGTAGGAAGAGTTTAGGAATGCCTCAAATGCCTGCTCATCGGTCATATAAAAGCAAGATTCCGGAAGGTACCCCTGTCCAAGCAAGTCGTAACAGGTCTGGAAAGCCTGCAGATAGGAAGGGCTGTCAATACCGGAGAAACCATTGGCCGCGCTTACTGGCTGTTCTGAGGAAGCAAAGGCCTCCGCAGTGAGCAAAGTGAGCAGGTCATTGGCGGATTCATCGTCAGAAAGGCCTGCTGCCAGTGGAGAAATGCCCTCCTGCGCAAAGACTGTGCAGGCGGTAAGAAAATGTTCAAGATCATCAGGAGGCTCCAGATTATATTTTTCAAACAGAGATACATTGTACCAGATGCTCAGATAATCGGACTGATAGGGAATTCCGAAATACATGCTGCTTCCTGTAAGCTGTTGGAGATAATCTAAGGCTTCTGAACGGATGCGGGTAAAAAGATCCATAGAAGTAAGCGGAAGAAGCCGGCCCTCTTGGATAAATTCAAGATAAGCCTCTGTGGGAAGCTCGATGATATCTACGGAATCTTCCTGAATGAGTTTGGTATCTAAAAAGGACAGATAGTTCAATTTGGGGTAACGCTCGATATTGATCTTATAATTGGGGTATTGGTCATGGAATCCATCCAGAGTAGAAAGCGGAATATTTTTATAAGTCAGTATTGTGATGGAATTCCCCTCTTCCTTAGTCTCTGCCTGCGGCAAAAAATGAGTGTAGGCAAGGATAAGAAGCAGAAGAAGTCCTGCGATCAGAAAACAAGATAAAATTTTAAAAACTGTTTTTTGATGCATCGAAGAAAAACCTCACTTAAAAGTAGAGCTAATTTTCAAAAAACTTAGTATAATAATATCTTAACTGCATCCGATTTGCAAGGATGATTTTATTTAGAAATGTGGGGGAAAAATATGAAAAGATTCCGATTTCGAAATTGGAAAATGCAGACAAAATTATTTCTGGGATTTCTGCTGATCATTGTGCTGATCGTATTGCTGCTGGCTTATTTCAGTATGACCGTCAGCGAGAATTCCATCAAGACGCAAATGCTCACCTCCATTCAGGAAACGACCAGTCAAATGAGCGGGAACATTGATACGGAAATCCAAAAGGTCCTGGATATCTCCACCCAGGTAAGTTCTAATGAGACGCTTTGTGAGATCCTGCAGGAGGAAAAGACAGAGTCGCCGGACCAGTTTTATCAAAATGACAGAATAATGAAGGAAATCCTGAATACTGCCTTTTCGACTTCTTTTTCTGTAGAGGATGTGTTTGTCTGCTCTTATAATGGGAGCATTTACACAGCAGATAAGAATAAGCTGAGTCTGACAGGGGACTATGATTTTACCAGGACTGGCTGGTTTGAAGAGATGAAGGCCACCAGGGAAAACACAAAAATTCTTTCTTCCTATGATGGAGAGGCATACATCAGCACAGGAGAAGCTCAAAAGATGTTTTCTATTGTGAAAAAAATCTATGCGCCTGGGACAAAAAAGGAACTGGGCTGCATGATCATCGATATGAACAGCGATATCCTGGGGAATGTTCTGCAGAGCATCAATAGTAATAGCTACCAGCAGGCGCTGATCATTGATGACAACAAAAAGATCGTCTTCCATCCAGACTCTGATTATATCGGAACACAGTATCGCGGAAGGCAGGTAAGCCAGGTGCTTTCTCAGCAGAATGGAGCGATCGAGTCGCCGGAAGAAAACAGCTATCTGGTTTTCAGTACTTCTGAGATTACAGGCTGGAGTGTTTTGTGTGTGGTAGACAATGCCTATATGCTGGACAGCGCCAACCGTCTGCGGTTGTTTCTTGCCATTGTGGCAGTGGTCTGCCTGGCTTTTTCCGTGTATTTCGCGCGTTATATCAGCAAAGCGGTCAGCGGACCGGTCGCGCGTCTCCAGGAACAGATGCATCGGGTGGAACAAGGGGATTTCGATATCGAAGTCCAAGCGGAGAGCGAGGATGAGATCGGACGGCTGACCCGGGCTTTTGATCAGATGGTCAAGCGTACAAAGCGGCTGATCCAAAACGTATACCAGTCGGAGATCTATCAGAAAGAAGCGGAGCTTAACGCCCTGCAAGCTCAGATTAATCCTCATTTCCTTTATAATACGCTGCAGACGATTGATATGATGGCGGAGGAAGAAGGGGTACAGGAAATCAGTGATGCCTGCCAGGCTCTTTCTAAAATCTTTCGATATTCTATTAATAAGGGGAAAGAATTTGTCCAGGTAGAAGAAGAGATCATTCATATCAAAAACTATATGCTGGTCCAGAAATTGAGGTTTGGCGATAAGCTGGAAGTGCGCTACGAGATAGAGAAGGATTGTGAAAGATTATATATTGTAAAACTGTTGATCCAGCCGCTTGTAGAGAATGCGGTAGTTCATGGGATTGAAAACGTGCTTGGTAAATGTAAGGTAGTAATCCGAGTGTTCCGAAAAGAAGACTGCCTGTATACAGAAGTTCAGGATAATGGAAATGGGATCGGAGAAGAAAAATTAGCGCAGTTGAATGAACAGTTGGAGAAGAGCTCAGGGAAAAATATGATACATGAAACCAGACGGGCGGCCAAGGGAAGTATTGGTCTGGAAAATACCAATGCCAGGATCAAACTTTATTTTGGCCCTGAGTATGGGATTAAGATTGAAAGTACGGAAGGAGAAGGAACTCTTGTCAAGGTAAAACTTCCGGCAAAGAGTGAAGTATAGGAGGGAAAGTATGTATACAGCATTAGTGATTGATGATGAAGAGATTATACGCAGGGGAATCGTACGGAAGCTGGAACGGTTTTTCCCGGATATTGAGACGGCGCCGGCACAGGAAAATGCTATCGAGGCGCTGCATTATATCCAGACACATCCAGTGGATATCGTATTTGTAGACATTCGGATGCCCATGCTGGATGGACTGGAATTTATCAAGCGGGCAAGACAGCACTGCTCCACACTTCAATTCGTTATTGTAAGCGGATATACCAGCTTTGAGTATGCAAAAGAGGCCATCCATCTGGGAGTAAAGGATTATCTTCTGAAGCCCATCGATAATCAGGAATTTCAGGGTGTAGTACATCGGATCATTGGAGAATTAGAGCAAAAAGAATCCAACTTGAAAAATGAAAACCAGGTGAAGGCCCAGGCGGAAGAGGGGAGATTTCAGAAAAAGAACCGTTATCTGACAGAGTTGATCCGGGTGGATTCCACTATGGATACAGTAGAGCTTTTAAAAGACCTGGAGGGTCTGGATATTCATTTTCCCTACTCCCATTTCCGGACGGTAGTCATTTTGGTGCAGAATATCCGGACAGTGCCGGAATTTGAAGATGTATCCGGACAATATATTCTTCAGTTCGCGGTCTGCAATATTATGAATGAGATATTTATGAACTGTGGCTGCCGGATTTTTGCTCACGAGAAGAAGGAGAACCAGTTTATCGCTATTTTAAATACCGAGACATCTCTTGCCAGTCACTTCCTTTTGGAGAAGACGAAGTATTTGGTAGAAGTTCTGAAGAATATTTATGGGATGCAGGTATTTGCCGGAATTGGAGGGGAGGTAGACTGTCCGGAAGATATCTGTGTCAGCTACACCCAGGCCCAGGAAAGCGCGCTTCAAGGCCTGGTCCTGGCAGACCAGACGGTGGGGATCCACCAGAAGAGAACAGGCAGAAGCACTAAGCTCCAGTTTTTAAATGAATTTGAGAAGAATATCTTGGAAGGTTATCTGAAGTCACAGAATCAAAAAGGAATCGCTGAGTTTATCCAGAGACTTCTGGAAGATTGTAAAAAGGAAGGGGTCGGATATGCCAACATCCGCATCCTCTGTTTTGATATCTATATGTTGGTGGTCAAGATGCTGCAGGAAAAGGGGCTGCACGCGGAATGGGCTATGGGTATGTTCGATGAAATGGAAGAGAAGATCGAGAAGGGAGTAAACCTGCGGGATGTAGAGAAATTCCTGACCGACAATCTGATAGAGGTGAGCGGTCAGTTTGACACTCATAAGAAGAGCAGCGGCAAGGCGTTGATAGAAGAAATCCGCGAATATGTAGACAGTCATTACAGCAAGGACATCAGCTTGGGAAGTATTGCGGGCAAGTTCTATATTAATGCCAGTTATTTAAGTCAACTCTTCAAAAAGGAGATGAATATTAAATTTATTGACTACATTACAAAGATTCGTCTTGAAAAAGCGATCGAGCTGCTCAAAGACACGAGCCTGACTGTTAATGAGATTGCGGAGGCGGTAGGATATAAAGATGCCAGGTACTTTCGGGAGATTTTTGTCAAGCATATGGGAAAGACTCCTTCTCAGTATAGAAAGACAGGGGAAAGCTAAAAAAATTATTCGGAAGTCCTAAAAAACCTCCCGCTTAAAAAAAGCATTTGCTGTGGTAAATTGGTGGACATAGAAATATGTCTGCCAATTTTTTTGCAAAATATGTTTCGTTTTTTGAAAGAAAAAATGAAAAAAAGGAGGTGTCTCTTGGCGATGGAGCAGAGGGAAATCATTCAGGAAATAAGAAGGACTATTCAAATGGAAGCCAATGCGGTGAAAACCCTTTTGGATACCGTAGACATGGAAAAAGCCGCAATAGTGGCAGAGAAGATCGGAACAATGAAAGGAAAGGTGGTGGCCGCAGGCTGCGGTACTTCCGCAATGGGGGCAAAGAAGATTGTACACTCACTGAACTGTATCGAGCGTCCGGCAGTGTTTCTCACACCATCTGATGCAGTACATGGAGGACTTGGGGTTTTGCAGAAGGATGATATCCTGATTCTTATCAGTAAGGGAGGGAATACAGGAGAACTGACGCAGCTGATTCCAGCCTGCCGGACGAAGGGGGCTTATCTGATTGGCGTAACAGAGCAGGAGGACTCGCTGATCGGCCAAGAGGCGGATCTGTGCCTGAAGATTAAAGTGGAGCGGGAACCATGCCGTTTTAATATGCTGGCTACCGCCAGTACCATGGCAGTGGTATCTGTCTTCGATGCCATCTGTATTGCGCTTATGACGTACACCAATTATACGAAAGAGCAGTTTGCTGTGATCCATCCAAAAGGGGCGGTGGGAGAACGGCTGCTGAAGAAGGAGAACTGACAATGGGAAAAATGATGAAGGCGGCAGTATTTAAAGGAATCGGGAAAATGGAGATTGAGGAGAAAGAGATTCCCCAATGCCCGAAAGGCGGAATTCTGGTGAAGGTGATCGCCTGTGGAATCTGTGGAGGCGACATCCGCAACTTCCGCAATGGACTGCGCAATGGAGCAACGGACCAGATTATGGGACACGAGATTGGCGGAGAAGTGGTGGAGGTATCCGGCGAAGATACCGGATGGAAGGTAGGCGACCGGGTGGCGGTTGGACCGGATGTAAGCTGCGGGAAATGCTACTACTGCAGGAAAGGCATGGTAAATCTGTGCAATGACCATCGAATGCTGGGAACACACTTTCCGGGCGGTTTTGCCCAGTATATTGCCTTGCCAAGATTTGTGCTGGAGCGGGGATTTGTGGAACCGATCCCGGAAGGGATGAGTTATGACCACGCGGCGTTTGCGGAGCCGGTATCTGGTGTGCTGGCATGCCAGGAAAGGGCGGGCATTTCTTACGGGGATACAGTGGTGGTCATCGGAGATGGACCGGTAGGCTGTCTGCATATGGAGGCGGCGAAGGCAAGAGGCGCGTCTCTTATCATTATGCTGGCAAGAGGACGGATCGAGCAGGCGCGAAAGTTTGGATTTGAGCATCTGATCTATAATAAGGATCCAGAGGAAGCAACAAGAAAGGTAAAAGAGCTGACGGGACCTGGGGCGGACGTTGTAATCTGTGCGGTGCCCAATGCGGCGGCTCAGCAGCAGGCTCTGGAATTGGTGAAAAAACGAGGACAGATCATTATCTACGGAGGGGTGCCAAAGAACAGTCCCATGACAACACTGGATTCCAATAAGATCCATTATGATGAGATCGTGATTACGGGATCCTTTTCCTATCCATCTGTCGGCATTGAGAACGCGTTAAAGGCGATGCACAGAAGGGATATCCATACGGAAAAATATTTAAGTGCCAAGGTCCCGCTGGATCGGATCGTGGAGGGAATGGACATGGTAACACGGGGAGAAGCGCTAAAGGTGCTGGTAGATCCCTGGGCATAGATCATTCATTAAGAAAGAAGGGAAAAGAAAATGTATGAGATTGACACAAAACTGGAAGAGTTGGAGAAGGCCGGGACGCCCATCCGTATAGCGCTGATCGGCGCCGGGCAGATGGGCAAGGATATTGTGGCTCAGATTGAGGGGATGAAAGGGATTACTTGCGACATTGTGGTAGATGTGGAGACAGAGATCGCAAGAGACGCCTATATCCAAGCCAGGTGTGCGGAAGAGGTGGCGGAAGCAGCCAGTCAGGAAGAGGTGGAGGAGGCGCTTGCGGCTGGGAAAAAGGTGGTGGCCACCGACTATCGAATTGCGGTGCGCGCTTCAAAAATCACGAATGTGATCGATGCGACAGGTTCTCCGGAGATGGGCGCAAGGATTACGATGGAATGTATCTTCCAGAAAAAGCATATTGTCATGATGAATGTGGAGTGCGATATCACCATTGGGCCGCTGCTGCGTAAGATGTGCGAGCAAGCAGGAATTGTCTATTCTTTGACGGCGGGAGACGAGCCGGGATCTATCATAGAAGTATATCGGTTTGCTAAAGCTCTGGGATTTGAGGTGGTAGCCGCTGGAAAGGGAAAGAATAACCCTCTGGATATTTATGCGAATCCAGGGATGGCGGAGTGGAAGGAAAAGGCAGAAAAGCGGGAGATGAATCCTCGGATGCTGATTGAGTTCGTGGACGGCTCTAAGACGATGATCGAGATGTGCGCAGTGTCTAACGCGACTGGATTAAGGCCGGATATTCGAGGAATGCATGGGCCGAAATGTAATGTGAAGGATTTGGCGAAGGTCTTTTCCCGCAAGGATCAAGGGGGGATTCTGGACCATACGGGGGTGGTGGATTTTGGTATTG
Source organism: uncultured Mordavella sp. (assembly GCA_902406105.1). Lineage (GTDB taxonomy): Bacteria > Bacillota > Clostridia > Lachnospirales > Lachnospiraceae > Massilistercora. The sequence continues at coordinate 21,341 of CABPCP010000014.1, read as the reverse complement.
GGGATATCAATCCCGGCGTTTTTGTGATCGTGACCACAGATAACCAGCGAATCATAGACGGACTGGTACAAAGAGATATGGGAGAGGGACCAAACTATCTGCTGTACCGTCCCTATCACTTGTGTTCCATTGAGACTCCGATCACCGCGGTGCAGGCAGCAGTCTATGGGGAATCAACGGCCTACCCGATGGATCATCTGACTTCCGAATGTATCACTGTCGCGAAGAAAGATTTGAAAGCGGGGGAAATTCTGGACGCGATTGGCGAATACTGCTACCGGGCTTCTATTGAACTGGCAGATGTGGCAAGCGAGGGAAACATGCTTCCGGTAGGATTGGCCAAAGGGGCAAGACTGAAAGTGGATGTCAAAAAGGATCAGGTGATCACCTACGAAATGGTGGAGTTGAATGAGAATTCTGTCCTGCTGCAGCTGCGGCGGATGCAGGATCAGCTCCTGGGGAAATAAGGGAGATAAAAAAACAGTATATGAAGAAGGGAGAATGTATATGAATAACAAAGTATTGATCGGGTACGCGCCGACTAGAAGACGAATCTTCAGTGTGGAGGATGCGCTGAAGTATAAGAAGCTGATTGCTGAAAAACTGAAAGAATGGGATGTGGACTTTATCGACATCGAGGATGTCAATGAAGAGGGACTGCTGCGCTGCGCGGAGGATGTGGAGCCTGTGATCGACAAGTTTAAAGCGGCCAAGGTGGATGCGTTATTTATTCCCCATTGTAATTTCGGGTCTGAGCATAGCTGTGGGAAAGTGGCCAGAGCCTTGAATGTGCCGGTCCTTCTCTGGGGGCCGAGGGATGAAGCGCCGGAAGCGGACGGAAGCCGCTTGAGGGACACCCAGTGCGGTCTGTTCGCAACGGGCAAAGTTTTGCGCCGGATGCAGGTGCCGTTTACTTATATTCCAAACTGCCGGGTAGAGGATGAGCAGTTTGAGCGAGGATTCAAAAATTTTGTGGCCGCGGCAAATGTAGTCAAAGAATTCCGGAGAGGACGAATACTGCAGATTGATACCCGGCCTGCGGATTTCTGGACCATGATGGTCAATGAAGGAGAGCTCTTGGAGAAATTTGGCATACAGATATTCCCGATCACAATGGTAGAATTTGCTGATAAGGTAAAAGAACTAGAAGCATCAGATTCTAAGGACGTAGAGAAGACCATCGCCTATATCCATGAGCATATGGAAGTTTGTATCCCGGAAGAATCCGTGCGCCGGGTGGCGTGCCTGAAGGTGGCTATGAGGTACTTTGCGGATATAAATCAGTGCAATGCCATTGCGATCCAGTGCTGGGACGCGCTTCAGCAGGCGCTTCAGGTGATGCCTTGCTGCGCTAACGCCCTTCTGACCGATGAAGGCCTTCCGGTGGTATGTGAGACCGATATCCATGGAGCTATTACAGCGATCATGGTACAGGCAGCCGGCATGGGAAAGACGCCAAGCTTTTTCGTGGACTGGTCTGTAAGACATCCGGAGAATGAGAATGGAGAACTTTTGCAGCATTGCGGCCCTTGGCCCTTGTCCCTGGCGAAGGAAACACCGAAGCTGGCCAGACCTTTTGCCTTCCCGGAGCATTGCCCCGGATCAGTAGTGGCAGAGATGAAGCCGGGTGAGATTTCTATTCTGCGGTTTGACGGAGATAACGGAGAGTACGGAATGTTGATGGGACAGGCAAAGACGATCAAAGGGCCGGCTACGGTGGGGACTTATGCTTGGGTAGAAATCCCAAACTGGCCGAAAGTAGAGACAATGATCGTAAAAGGTCCTTATGTACATCATGGCGTGGGAATCCACGGGAACGTACTTCCGGTTATTTATGAAGCCTTGAACTATATACCGGGAATCCGGGCGGATTTCTATGATGAAGAACAAGAGAAAGCAACGAAGGACTTTTATTATTAATAAAAAGAAGGACAAAGAAAGAAGAGGTGGCAGGATGCTGCTGGGAATTGACGTAGGGACAACGGGAGCTAAGGCGATGCTTTTCGCGCCGGACGGGAAGGCGTTAGGATACGCTTTCCAGGAATATGGAATCCAGTATACGAAAGAAGGATACGCCCAACAGGACGCCGAGAAGGTCTGGGAAATCACGAAGCGGGTGATACAAAAGGCGGTCAAGGAAGCGGCCATGCCGATAAAGGCTGTCTCGCTGTCTGTTCAGGGCGATGCGGTGATTGCTGTCGACCGAAACCGTCATGCAATCAGCAGCGCCCATTTAGGAATGGACTATCGGGGGCAGGAGGAAGCTCGCCAATGCGGGGAAGATCTAGGCGAGAAATGGATCTTCCAAAAGACCGGAATGAGACCCCATCCTATGAATTTCTTTATTAAAATCCTGTGGATCCAAAAGCATGATCCGAATCTATATGAGAGAACCTGGAAATTTGTTACTTATGCGGATTTTTTGCTGGGAAAGCTGGGAAGTGATGACATTGTCGTTGATTATACCATGGCGAGCCGGACCCAGGCGTTTGAATTAAAAGAAAAAGTATGGTCTAAGGAGATCCTTGGCGCTTATGGGATTTCCGAGGAAAAGCTGGGTAGGCCGGTTCCCTCAGGAACAGTAGTAGGAAAGATCCGCCGGGAGTTGGCGGAAGAACTGGGAATCAGCCAAGATGCGCTGCTGGTGGCGGGGGGCCACGATCAGGTCTGCGCCGCCATCGGGGCGGGCATCACTTACAAGGGAATGGCGCTTGATTCCCATGGGACTGCGGAAGTCCTTTCCACAGTTCTTGAAGAGCCTAAGTTAAACGATGTAATGTTCAAGGGGTATTATCCATGCTATATCCATGGGCTTCCGGGACAATATTTCACATTTGCGTTGAACCATACTGGCGGAGCGCTGCTGAAATGGTTTGTGGAGGGATTCTGTCAGAAGGACCGTGAACTGGCAGAGAAAGGAGGAGGAGGAGAAGTCTATGACTATCTGATCTCGCGGATGCCGGAGGGAGTTGCTCCCGTGGTGGTACTTCCTTATCTGAATGGAAGCGGAACGCCAGCCTGTGATCTGGAGATGAAGGGCGGGATTCTGGGACTTACTATGGCAACAGACCGTTTTGATATCGGGAAAGGAATATTAGAAGCTCTGGCTTTTGAGATGCGTTGGAATTTGGCGGAAATGAGGAAAGCGGGAGTACAGATCACAGATATCCGCTGTGTAGGAGGGGGCGCCAGATCGTCTGAGGGCCTGCAGCTGAAAGCAGATATTATGGGAGTCCCTGTTGCATCCTTAAAAATCCGAGAGGCAGCCTGTTTTGGGGCTGCGATTCTGGCTGGAAAAGGATTAGAAATTTATCGCGGGATAAAAGAAGTTGGAGGATTGGTCCAGGTCAAAGAGATATTTGAACCCTGCCTGCCGCGACACAAAGCATATGAAAGCCGATACCATCTTTACCGGGAATTGTATGACAGTCTGCGCCAGGCGATGTATGACCTGACATAAGAGAATGATGAGTGAGAAGAGCAAATTGCCGCATCGGATACAAATTAAGATTGAAGCTGTCTATGACACATTAAAGAGCGCTGAACGGAGAGCGGCAGACTATCTTCTGGCTCACCCAGAGACGGCGGCCCAAGAGACTTTGCGGGAAATTTCCGGGAAAGCGGGGAGCAGCATGGCAACCTTTGTGCGTTTGGCTAAGAAATTAGGCTATCAGGGTTATCAGGATCTAAAGGAAGACTGTGGAGCGGTATATTGGGGAAAGACTGGAGGAAGCGGCCAGCTTTTGGAGTATGAGTCGATCAAGAGCCGGGATGACAGTCGGACAGTGATTCAGAAAGTATTCCAGGCCGCCATTCAGGCGCTGGAGGATACCCGAGATCTGAACGGTATGGGGGAACCTTTTGAAAGGAGCGTGAGACAGCTGGAGACAGCCGGAAAGATCTTGGTGCTGGGAGCCGGCGACGCTTATATTACAGCATACTCTGCTTGTCTGAAGTTTTCCAGGATCGGACTGAATGTAAATTGTCCGGCAGACTATGATGTCCAGCTCCTGGAAGCTTCTAAGTTAAAAGAAGGGGATGTGCTTCTTTTGATTTCCCATTCAGGAGATACCCGGACGCTTTATGAAACAGCACAGATTGCCAGGGAACGGCAGGCATTTCTTATAATAATAACTAATTATCCTCTGTCGCCTCTTGCCAAGATTGCTGATGAAGTGCTTCTGACAGCGGCATTCTTAAAGAACCCCTATAATGAAACAATGGCAAAAAGGATTCCCCAGTTGTGTATTGTAGAGGCTCTCTATATCAGTTTGCTCCAGAAGGAGGATGGCCCTTATGGAAGATGTCTGGAGCAAGCCAACCGAGAATTAGAACGAAATAAACGATGAGATCTTCTAAAAAAAGTCTGTGATTTTTCTAAAAAAAAACCGGCTTAGAAGAGAAAATGAAAATGCTAAAATGTGAGTGTAAAAGCAAAAAGAAATTTTTATGCTCGTGTTTTAGCATTTTTTTGATAGAAAACCTGGAAGAAATTCCTTGGAGATTTCTATAGAATGAGACAGAAATGGGGCGGAAGGATGTATCAGACACAGGAACAATATAAAAGAGACATTGTAGAAGTAGGAAAGCTTCTCTATGAAAAGGGGCTTCTGGTGGGAACAGATGGAAATATCAGTATCCGTGTGGGAGAAAACGAGATACTGATCACGGCCTCTGGATTCTGTAAGGGGAAACTGGAGACAAAGCATATTACGAAAGTGGATCTTGAAGGGAAGGTATTAAGCGGCATGAAGCCTGCGAGAGATATTCGAATGCATCTGGCAGTCTATCGGGAAAAACCAGAGATCAAGGCGGTGGTCCATGCGCATCCTCCGGTTACCACGGGTTATGCTATGTCAGAGATTTCTTTTGACAAGGTGGCGCTGCCGGAGGTGCTCTTTGCTCTTCAGGGGATTGCCGTGACCGGTTATACGACACCCACTACGATTGAAGTGCCGCGGGAAGTGGCTCGCGTCCTGAAGGAGAATCCGGACAGCAGGACCATTCTTCTTGCCAATCACGGGGCGCTGACCATGAGTACGGATGTATATGATGCTTTTTATAAGATGGAAACTTTGGAAATGTTTACAAAGGCCAACTTGGTGTCCCGTTTAATAGGACATACCCGTTATCTGAATGCCAGCCAGATGGAAAAAGTCAATCGTCTGATCAAAGGGGAAGCGCCAGACTCAGTGATTGATCCGAGTGAGCCGGAAGAAATGCGGGGAACAGTAGGAACCGATGTGGTAGAAGCTGTGGTGTCAGAGGTTCTCCATCGGCTGAAAAGTGACAGGTGGTAAGAGATGATCGTTGGAAAAGTGACGGGAACTGTGGTTTGCACACAGAAGGATAAAGGACTGCAGGGGCAGAAAATGCTGGTAGTTCAGCCGGTGAATATAGAGAATTTGAAAAGCAGCGGCGGCAAGATGGTGGCGCTGGATTCAGTGGGAGCGGGGGAAGGAGAATTGGTAGTCGTAGTTGGAGGAAGTTCCGCGAGAATGGCGGAAGGATATTCATCCACGCCGGTGGACTACTGCATTATTGGGATTGTGGATTCTATTGAAGTCAATGGAAAAATGGTAGTTGAAGAAAGGAGAGGATCCGTATGAACCAGCAGGAGATTGAACAAATGGTGGCACAGGTCATGGCCCGGCTGCAGACCGGGCCAGACATGGGGATTCAGGATATAGAAACGCAGGAGGGAATCTTCGACGAAGTAGATGCGGCAGTGTCGGCAGCGAGCAAAGCGCAGAAGGCATTGACAGAACTTAAGCTGGAAGAGCGAGAGAAGATAATTCGAGCTATGCGCCAGGCTGTAGAAGAAAATGTAGAATTGATCGCAAAGACAGCTGTAGAGGAAACAGGACTAGGAAGGTATGAAGATAAGGTGAAGAAGAATCTTTTGGCGGCCCGGAAGACGCCCGGGACAGAAGATATCTGTCCCAGAGCCTGTACCGGAGATTATGGATTTACCTTGGAGGAGCGGGCGCCTTATGGAGTAATCGGTTCGATCACGCCCTCTACCAATCCCAGTGAGACGGTAATCTGCAATGGCATTGGAATGATCGCGGCAGGAAACGCGGTGGTGTTTAACAGCCATCCGGGAGCAAAAAAGGTGACCCGCTTGACAATTGAACTTTTGAACCGGGCCATTCGGGGAGCGGGAGGCCCTCCTAATCTTCTTTGCGGAGTGGAGAATCCCACTATAGAGACGGGAGATCAGCTTATGCATCATCCAGGAGTCCGTATTCTGGTAGTAACGGGAGGACCAGGCATCGTAAAGGCGGCTATGAATTCGGGGAAAAAGGTGATCGGCGCCGGCCCAGGGAATCCTCCGGTAGTGGTGGACGAGACGGCGGATATTCCCAAGGCGGCGAAGGACATTGTGGACGGAGCTTCTTTTGACAATAATGTGCTGTGTATTGCGGAGAAAGAGGTGTTCGTAGTCCGGGAGAAGGCGCGGGAATTGGTAACGGAGATGATAAAACAGGGAGCTTATCTCTTGAAAGAAGAAGAACTGGAACGTTTGATGCCAAAGATTGCTCAGGAGAAGAACGGACGTCTGGCGGTAAACCGCCGATATGTAGGAAAAGATGCCGGGAAGATCTTAGAGGCTATTGGGCTGAAAGTGGATGACCGGTGTCGGCTGGCTGTTGCGGTGACAGGTCCGGAACATCCGCTGGTGTATCTTGAACAGCTAATGCCCGTGCTTCCTGTAGTGCCTGTCCGGGATGTGGAAGAGGCGATCATGTATGCCTGCGAGGCGGAGGCGGGCTGTTATCATACGGCTATGATGCACTCCATGAATGTGGAGCATCTTTCTAAGATGGCCAAAGCGGCTAACACCAGTATTTTTGTAAAAAATGCGCCGTCCTACGCAGGACTTGGCATGGAGGGCGAAGGCCATGCGACTTTTACGATTGCTTCGCCAACGGGTGAAGGACTGACTTCGCCGATTAGTTTTACCAGACAAAGACGCTGTGTGTTAAAGGACCAGTTTCGGATTGTGTGAGGCAGACTTATGAGGGAGACAGAACAGATAGACAGAAGAGAGGTTGAGAAGATTGTAAAACAAGTCCTGGCGCAGGGAACGGTACCGGTAGGAGTTTCCAACCGGCATGTGCACCTGAGCCGGGAGCATCTGGAAATCCTATTTGGAAAGGGATATCAGCTGCAAAAGCTTAAAGATCTTTCTCAGCCAGGACAGTTTGCGGCCAAAGAATGTGTCACATTGATCGGACAGAAGAGTACGATTCAGAATGTACGTATTTTGGGACCGGAGCGGGAACGGTCTCAAGTGGAACTTCTGATGAGCGATACATATGCCCTTGGTATTCGCGCGGTGGTTCGGGAATCGGGGAACCTGGCTGGGAGTGAGAGTATTTATATCGCAGGGCCTAAGGGGTTTGTCTTTTTGGAAGAAGGGGCAATCGTAGCGAAGCGTCACATCCATATGACTCCAGAGGAAGCGCGCGGAAGAGGGCTGAAAGATAAGGATAGAGTCCTGGTACGGCTTGGCAGGGAGCGGGCGGTAGTCTTGGAAGAAACGGTAGTAAGAGTAAGTCCGGAATTTCAGACAGAACTTCACATCGATATTGACGAAGCGAATTCCTGTGAGGCGAAGAATGGGATGATAGCGGAAATATTGACAGAGTTTGGAAGGAGATAACACATGGGAAATTATTTTATGGGAATGGATTACGGAACAGGCGGATGCAAAGTCTGCATCATTGATGAGAATGCGGATGTGATGGCCTATGCCTACCGACAGTACGAGATCATTACCAATCAGGAGGATTATTCGGAACACAATGTGCAGGACTACTGGCCGGCCACCTGCAGTATGATCAAAGAATGTATTAAGAAAGCGGGAATCCAGGCGGATGAAATACGCGGGATCGGGACGTCTTCCGCTTTACCTTCTTTAGTGATGGTAGATCAGGAAGGGGAGCCTGTACATAACGCCTATAATCTGATGGACCGCAGGGCAAAAAAGCAGGAGGACTGGCTGAAACAGACGATAGGGGCAGATAAGATTTTTGACTTGACTGGTAATCAGATAGAGGATCATCCAATCCTGGTCAATCTGCTTTGGGAGAAAGAAAATCGGCCGGAGGATTATAAGAGGATTTATAAAGCACTTACTATCGATGGCTATATTCGAATGAAGCTGACTGGAAAGATGACCGCACATCATTCCGCTGGAACCTTTTACGGCGTGGCGTATGATCTTTTGGAAAATCGTTTTGATGAAACTATGCTGAACCGTCTGGGAATATCAAAAGACATACTGCCAGATTTTTACCGCTGTGAAGACGTGGTGGGAGAAGTGACCGAGAAGGCGGCAAAAGAATCAGGTCTGGTACCCGGCATCGAGGTGGCCGGAGGCCAAGTGGACTGCAATGCCGGGTGGATTGGAGCAGGAGCCATAGAAGTAGGCGATGTGCAGATGAATCTGGGAACTTGCGGAAATATTGGTATCATCCGTAATACAAAAGAAAAGTTCAAAGATATGTTTAACTTTCAGTATACCACAGATTGTCTGAATACTTATATTACTGTGACGACTACCCAGACAGGCGGACAGTCTTTACGGTATCTGAAAGAAAATTTTTCCCAAGTGGAGACGGCTATGGAAGGGCTGATCAAAGGGTATGACGCATTTGATTATTTGAATATGGAGGCAGAACAGATTCCGCCGGGAAGCGAGGGTCTGGTAGCGCTTCCCTATTTGATGGGCGAGCGGACTCCAATCTGGGACAATGATGCCAGGGGAGTAATCTTCGGATTGTCTCTTTACCATACTAAGGCCCATGTGGTCCGGGCTATGATGGAAGGGGTTGCTTATGCCCTGTATGATTCTTTTGTCATTTTAAAAGAAAGTGGCATAAAGATAAATTACCCGCTGGTCATGAATGAAGGCGGGGCAAAGAGCAAATTGTGGAGAAGGATCATTACAGATGTTCTGAATGTGCCAACGGTGTTTGTAAAAAACCGGGTTGGAGCGCCCTACGGAGATGCGCTTCTGGCAGCAGTAGCTACGGGATATCTTAAAGATTTTGGTATTGCCAAAGAAAAAGCGGAGTACGTAGATCCTATGGAGCCGATATCAGAAAATCATGAGATCTATATGAAATATTTTGCTCTTTATAAAGATCTTTACAAGCATGTGAAAGAAGATTTTAAAACCCTAAGAGAATTAAGAAAGTAGGAGGAAAAGGAAATGGAAGCATTGGGAATGATCGAGACAAGAGGATTTGTAGGAGCTGTTGAGGCGGCAGATGCCATGGTAAAAGCGGCCAATGTCAGTCTGATCAACTACAAGACAGTAGGCGCCGGGCTGGTAACAGTGATGATCCGAGGAGATGTGGGAGCAGTAAAAGCGGCTACAGAAGCAGGGGCTTCCGCGGCAGAGAAGGTAGGGGAATTGGTTTCCGTACATGTGATTCCAAGGCCTCATTCAGATGTAGAGAAAATCCTTAATGACCTGAGAGAAAAAACGGAGTGATACCTTTGCAGACAAAAACGCTGCTTTTGGCGGAGACAACAAGAGAACAAAGCCTGCCCCCTCAGATGATCCTGCGGGCGGCAAAAGGGCTGGAGGCAGATCTTGCGCTTTTTGATACTTCCGGGATTTTAGAAGATATGGAAACATATCCGGGCTGCTCGGTGAGGAGCAGCCTTAAGCCAGAAGATGTCTGGCTGTATCAGGCAGGGATTTTTCTCAATCCAGGGCTTAAGACTTTATCAAAATTAGCTCATGTAATCATTGACGACAGACGTATGGAAGTACTGTATGAGTTCCTGGTGTGTGAAGAGCCTTTGTTTTTCCCTTGTATCCAAGACAACCCTTCTCTTTGGGGGCTGCCGGCAGGACTGCGGAAAAAGGCCGGAGATATTCTGGAGGAGCTTCAGGAAATGGGAGTACAGATTATCCGTACGCCGGCAGGAGGCCCCAAAGAGGTAAGCCAGATCCGTGATCTTCTCATTACGGAAGAGAAAGTGTCGGAGCTTTCGGGGAGCCAGGTATTGCAGATAAGGAAAGAGGCGGTCCTTACACCTTTAGCCCAAGACCTGATTCGAATCAGAAAAATCCAGGTGATTCGGAGATAAAGGGGAGGCGGACAGATGTTTTTTGGAAAAGTCGTGGGAACTATTGTAGCCACTCGAAAAGATATCCATCTGGAGGGAAGGAAACTCCTGATCGTACAGAGGACGGATAACCAAGGAAATCCTCAAGGGGATATGTTAGTGGCGGTGGACTATGTACAGGCAGGACGAGGAGATTTTGTCTATCTGGCAAAGAGTAAAGACGCCGGATTCCCAGTGCCGGAGCGTAATGCGCCTATTGATGCGGGGATTGTAGGGATTATTGATCATACAACGGTGATTCCCTGAAGGAGCAAATGGAATGTATATTGGAAAGGTGATCGGAACGGTAGTTTCGACCTGTAAGGAACAGAACCTGAAAGGGCTGAAGCTTCTGATCGTAAGAAATTTATTTGAGAAGGACCCGGATAAATCGGAGATTGCTGTGGATGCCGTCGGAGCAGGCGTAGGAGACTGCGTGCTGGTCACGATTGATGGCGGGGCGGCCCGGATGGCGGCAGGGGTGAAAGATGCGCCTATCAATAACGCAGTTATCGGAATTGTTGATCATCCGGAGATGTATCTGGAGGGAAAACAGGCATGCAGAAAACATACGAAATAGAGATGCCGCAGAGGACATACCTTGGCCCGGGATGCCTGGATAAGATTGCTGACGATATCAGGCGGTGGCGCGGGAGAAGCTGTCTGATCGTGACAGATGCTTTTCTTGCGGCGTCCAATGCGGGGATAAGAGTGAAAGAAGTAATTGAAAAGTCCGGAGCGCAGGCAGTTGTCTATGATGGGGTGTGCCCTAATCCAACTCTGGAAACAGTGACAAAGGGGGTCGAGTTACTGCTTCAGGCTAGAGCGGATCTGATCCTTTCTCTAGGCGGCGGAAGCGCCCATGACTGTGCGAAGGCAATGCGGCTGGTAGCCGCGCGCCAGGGAGGAAAAGAGGGCGGACCATATTTCCTGATCGCGGTCAACACAACAGCTGGGACTGGAAGTGAGGTCACCAAGTTTGCGATCATTACCGATGAGGCGAAGCACAGGAAATTGTCCTTGATCGACAGTCTGGTAGTGCCGGATGTCGCTGTCAACGACCCTCTTTTAATGATGGACATGCCAAAGAGATTGACAGCTCAGACCGGGATGGATGCTCTGACCCATGCGTTGGAATCTTATGTGTCTGCGGGCGCAAATCCATTTACCCGCGCAAATGCCAAAGAAGCGGTCCGGCTGATCGCGGCTTGGCTTCCCAAAGCTTATGAAGATGGGAAAAATCTGGAAGCCAGGGATGCAATGGCATATGCTGAATACCTTGCGGGATTGGCGTTTTCTAATTCAGGGCTTGGAATGGTACATGCTATGGCGCATCAGCTGGGAGGGCTTTATAATCTGCCGCACGGCTTGTGCAATGCGGTACTTCTGCCCCATGTGATCACATACAATCTTTCAGTATGTGGAGAGGAATACGCACAGATTATGGAATTAATCGCACCGGGAGAATTTGGAGGGACTGCTGTGAGGAGCAGGAGGCTAGTCCAGTATTTGAGGCGTCTGAATCAGAAGCTGGGTATCCCGGAAGTGTTGGAGGTGTCTGGGAAAAATGAGGATTTGGAAATCCTGATCAGGATGGCGCAGGAGGATCCTTCTATGAAATGCAATCCTAGACAGCCTGGGATGAAAGAATTGAAAGAAATCTATATAAATATTTTAAAATGGAGGTCATGAGTATGAAAAAAGTAGGATTTGGAGTAATCGTGTCAACTCGCGGTTTTTTTAATCCGCTGCTGGCATCGGCGGGACGTAAAGAGCTGCTGCAAAAGCTGGAGAACTTAGGGTATAGCACGGTATGTCTGGACGAGGAGACTACCCGGTACGGATTAGTGGAGACGAAGGAAGATGCGAAGAAATGTGCCAGATTGTTCCGGGAAAAGGAAGAAGAGATCCAGGGAATCATCGTGTGTCTGCCGAATTTCGGGGATGAAGTCGGCGTAGTAAGTGCCATTGATCAGGCGGATCTTGGCGTACCGGTGCTGGTGCAGGCATGCGATGATGAAAAGGATAAGATGGATCTGGCGGGAAGAAGAGATGCTTTCTGCGGGAAATTGTCAGTATGTAATAATTTATATCAGTACGGAATTCCATTTACAGATACCACCTATCATACCTGCGCCATTAACAGTGATGTGTTTACAAAAGATATTGAGAATTTCGCAAAAATCTGCCGCATCGTAAGCGGGCTGAAAGGACTTCGCGTGGCGCAGATAGGAACTAGGCCAGCGGCCTTCCAGACAGTTCGCTATTCTGAGAAATTGCTGCAGAAGATTGGTGTACAGGTAATTCCGGTAGATATGGCTGAGATTATCTTCGCCGCGTTAAGCCAGGAGGAAAACGAAGAGGTAAGAGAGGTAGCTGGCCGTATACGAGCTTACGGGACACTGGAGGACGGAGTAGCAGATGAAAATGTGATCAAACAAGCCAAACTATACGTAACAATCAAGAAATGGATGAAGGAAAATGACTGCCAGGCAGGATCGCTCCAGTGTTGGGATGCGGTTCAAAAGAATTATGGATGCGCCACTTGTCTGACCATGAGTATGTTAGGCGAGGAAGGAATCCCTATGTCCTGTGAGGGAGATGTAATGGGAGCTGTAACCATGTACGCAATGTATCTGGCAAGCCTGTCACCGTCCGGCTATTTGGACTGGAACAATAGTTTTGGAGAGGATCGAAATATGTGTATCGGAATCCATTGCTCTAATTTTCCTAAATCTTTTATCAATGCTGATTTCACCATCGGAAGTCTGGATATCCTTGGTAATAGCCTTGGGAAGGAAAATTGTTTCGGCGCCTGTAAGGGAGTGATCGCTCCAGGCAGGATGACTTATGGGAAGATTTCTACCGATGACGGTAAAGGTGTTGTAAAGATGTATGTGGGAGAGGGCGAGTTTGTGGAGGATGCGATCGATACTCTGGGAGGTGTGGCCATTATCCGCGCGCCAGGACTCCAATCTATGATGCATTATATCTGCGCTAACGGCTATGAACATCATGTAGCTATGAACCGGGGCTGGAATGCGGATGTTTTAGAAGAAGCGCTGGGCAAATACCTGGGCGTAGAGGTCTATCATCATATTGAAGTTGATTAGAATGTCCCAGAAAGAGATCTTTTGGAATAGAAAGTGAGAATATGACAGATTTTGAAAAAAAGATTGGAAGAATCCGGCGGTTTTTAAAGGAGGAAACATATGAGGCCATGGTACTTGGCCGGCGGGACGATTTCTCTTGGCTGACAGGAGGCCGTGAGGGCGGCGTAGTGCTCTGCCAGGAACAGAGTTTCGTGTATCTGGTGATCACAGAGAGAGAAAAGATTGCGGTATCCATGCGGGCCGATGGGAAAAAGGCAGCAGGAGAGCTGTTAGAAGGAATGGATTTCCGTTTGGTGGAACTAGACTGGAAATCTCCAGGGAAAGAAAGCTATATTGAAACACTCCTGGAAGGGAGCAAATTTGTTTCAGATATCCCCTTGAAAGGAGGGACATTTGACCTGGAGGCCATCTATGAGCTGGAATATCCCATGACCGATCGGGAAGTGGAGCGCTACCGGGAACTGGGAGAACTTACAGAAATCATCTTATCGAAGGCAGCGCAGAAATTAAGACCAGGAATGACAGAGAACCAGCTGAAGAAAGAGTTCCTGAAGCTATGCGCTGAATATGGAGCAGAAGTGGATGTGCTGCTTCTTGGAAGTGATGAACGAATCAAGTCGTATCGCCATTGTACTCCTACAGATAAGAGGATTGAAAAGACCGTGCTCTTGTCACCTGTATTGCGGAAGTACGGACTCCACTCCAACACAGCAAGAATGTTCTGCCTGGGAAAAACGCCGGAAGAGCTGAGGGAAATCTATGACATTGTAAATCAGATCCAGGCAGAGATCATTGCGGCCAGCGTAGAAGGAATTCCTTTCAGGGAGATCTTCAGCCTGCAGGAGCAGATGTACCGGGAATTGGGATATGAAAATGAGTGGATGGTTCATGCACATGGAGCACCGGTAGGATATATGCTGTCTGACGGCGGAGTGCTGTATCATCAGGAACGAAAAATGAAGAAAAATCAAGCGTACGAATGGTACGTGACGGTAACTGGCGCAAAGTCAGCAGAATTAGTGATGAACGTGGAGGGGACGCAGGAAATCTTGTCTGTTGCCGGAAAGTGGCCGGTAAAAAAATACGAGACGAAGAGCGGCGGAAGAATTGAACTGCCGGAAGTGTTGGAGGTATAAATAGTTAATTGGGGCCGGGGGATTTTTAAAAATCCCCCGGCCCCGATTAACTATACCGTCGGAAATAGATCCAGCACCTGTCCGGTCATGACATCCGGAGCATCACAAAGGAGATACCGGATCGCTTTTGCCACGTCTGCGGCGCTGCCCATCTTGGCATTATCCTGGCCTACGTTATGGTTATATACCCGCTGCCCCGGCGTATCTACCATGCCGGGAGCCACAGCGTTGGCCCGGATGCCGTATTCCTGTGTCTGGATGGCGGTTGTCTTCGTCAGAGTAACAATGCCGCCTTTGGCAACGGCGTAAGCGCCCATCTGGGAAGCGATACGTCCCATACGGGAGGATACGCTAACGATGTCGCCCTTTCTCTGACGGATCATGACGGGAACAACTTTATTGATGCACAAGAAGGGAATTTTCAGATTGGTTTTGATAATCTGATCCCACTGTGTTTCTGACCATTCCCAGATTTTGATGGCCTGCTGTTTTACTTTGTCGTAGATCTCAGAGGGATACCCGCCTGCGTTGTTGACCAGGATATCGATGCGTCCATACTTTTCTACCACAGTGTCCACCATGGACTGTACCTGAACTGCATCAGTCAAGTCTCTGGAGAGGGAAATGGCGGTTCCGCCTGCCTCTTGGATCAGTTCTACAGTTTTATCCAGATCTGTCTGAGTCCGGGCGACGGCTACGACTGTGGCGCCCTCCGCGGCCACGGCAAGAGCGGCTTCCCGGCCAATACCTTTTCCGGCGCCGGTGATGACGGCGATCTTTCCTTCTAATTTTTTCTCTGTATTCATCAAAGGATCCTCCATTTCTGATTGTTTATAGAGTTAGACGAAATATCCGCGCTGGATTGTTCTGCTTAAACCTTTCGAGTTTTGTCGGCGAAGAATCCCGCATCCGTAGGATAAATATAGCTGTCTCCGATCTCATGGAGCAGGATCACATTCAAATGATTTCCCAGATTTTTCTTATCCAATGAAATCGCGCCCATCAGATCTCCCATGGAAAGACCGCAGGTGTGGGGCAGTCCATAAGTCTCAAGAAGGGAAAGGATCGAAGCGGCCGTGCCGGGAGAGGTCAGCCCCTTTTCTTCCGCGATCTTACTGATCTGATACATGCCGATGGCAACCGCCTCCCCGTGGCTTTCCCGTTCATAATGGAAATGCTGTTCGATGGTATGGGCCAGGGTATGACCGAAATTTAGGAGCATCCGTTCGCCGGTGTCAAACTGGTCCTGTTCTACCACCTGGCGTTTGATGTCTACACAGCGGTAAATGATATGGGAAAGATCCGGTTTTAAATCCGCAAAAGAGGAATGGCTGCCTAATATCTGGAATAAGCGGGCGTCCTTGATACAGCCGTACTTGATCACCTCGCCCATGCCGTCTTTCTGGAAACGTTCCGGCAGTGTGTCAAGCACGGAAGGATCGATCAGGACCAGGGAGGGCTGGAAGAAAGCGCCCACCAGATTCTTGCCCTGAGGCAGATCCACGGCCACCTTCCCGCCCACTGAGGAGTCCACCTGGGCCAGCAGGGAGGTGGGGATCTGTATGAGCTTCACGCCCCGGAGAAAGCTGGCCGCGGCAAATCCGGCCAGATCCCCGATCACGCCCCCTCCAAGGGCGATCACAAGGTCACTTCTGGAAATACCCGCCTGAAGGAGCGCCTCATAGATCCGGGGCAGAGACTGGAAATTTTTCGCGGTCTCCCCGTGGGGGAGAACCAGGCTGCGGCAGTCGTAAGCGCCGGAAAGCTGATTGAAAAGCTGCTGTCCATAGAGCGGGTAAACATTGTCGTCCGAGATGATCATGATCCGTTTCCCAGGGAAAACATTCTTAATATAAGGAAGCGCCTGGGATAATATCCCATTTTCAATATAAATAGGGTAGCTTTTTTCTCCAAGATCAACAGTCAGTTCCATAGTAAATCTCCGTTTCCTTAATCCTATACTTGTTTCCCAACGACCTTTGCGATCTGTGTTACGTCCTGGATCAGATGCTCGTATTTCTCCGGTTTCAGAGACTGGGCTCCATCGCACAGGGCGCACTCGGGATTGTTGTGGACTTCTACCATCAGTCCGTCCGCCCCTGCCGCAATGGAAGCTTTGGACATGGAATCCACCAGCCACCACTTCCCGCCGGCATGGCTTGGATCTACGATCACTGGAAGGTGAGTCAGTTTGTGCAGTACCGGGATGCTCTGCAGATCCAGGGTATTGCGGGTATAGCTTTCAAAGGTACGGATCCCCCGTTCGCACAGGATGACATTTTCATTTCCGGAAGCCATAATATATTCCGCCGACATGATCCATTCGTCATAGGTGGCGTTTAAGCCTCGCTTCAGGAGGATCGGCCGGTCTACCTGTCCCAACTGTTTGAGAAGGTCAAAATTCTGCATGTTGCGGGCGCCGATCTGGATGAGATCTACCTTTTCGTTGAAAATGTCCAGATACTCTGGAGACATTAGTTCCGTTACAATGGGAAGTCCAACCTCCTCTTTGACCTGGCACAAAATATCCAGCCCTTCCAGACCGAGTCCCTGGAAAGAATAAGGACTGGTCCGCGGCTTGAACGCGCCGCCCCGCAGGAGATTGGCCCCAGCGGCTTTCACGGACTTGGCGATCTCCATCACCTGGTCGATTGATTCTACAGAGCAGGGCCCCGCGATCAATCCAAGATGGCCGTCTCCAATCTTGACGCCGGACACGTCTACTATAGAATTATCTGGATGGAATGCCCGGTTTGCCAGCTTATAGGGCTCCTGGACATGCATAACTTTATCTACATAGGGGTTGACCTCGAATAAGCGAGGATCGATGCGAGAAGTATCGCCGATACAGCCGATGATCGTCTGACCTGTACCTACAACGATATGGGTGTCCAGTCCACGCATTTTCACAAGCTGTTCTACACGGGCTACCTGTTCATTTGTTGAATTTGGCTTTAATACGATGATCATAAGAATATCCTCCATATTCGCACTGTAAAATTTTATCTGTTTAAAGTGCGAAAACTAAGGATATCTTAACGCCGGCGATAGAGTTTGTCAACAGTTTTGTATGAAAAAAGACATAAAAAGAAGGCGTCAGATGGAAGCCGCCTTCCTTATTATGTCTCTTCTTGTTCATCCTCTTTTTCAAGCCGCAGGATCTCACCTACGTCACACTGCAGAAAATCACAGATTTTAGCAAGCGTGTTCAGATCGATCCGTGATACCTTGTTTTTGCAGTAATTATTCAATTGGGTACGCTGAAGTCTGCACGCGTAACAAAGCTGAGTCTTGCTGACGCCTTTTTCTGCCAGGACAGCCTCTATATTGATGATAATCTTGCTCATTTTCAACCCCACACCGCCTTTTCATCAGTATACCCAGATTGTGATTGAAAAAGTAGATGTATTAAATTACACTGTAAATAAATATAGTATAAATTAAAACAGGGAGAAAGCATTGAAAAAGCGGGGAAAAATAAAAGCGGCAGTTATTGTGCTGGCGGTGCTTTTGGGAAGCTTCTGCATTTGTGAGAGCAGGCCCTTCCAGGTGTATAGTTCTTCTATTTTCACCAGCCAGGGAAGCGCCAGCATCCGACTCTGCGTGGTGGTAAACTCTCTTCTTCCAATTGACCGGAAACAGGTGGCGGAAGAGGTGGTCGAAGAAAATATCCGTATCAACGGCCCTAGGCCGGAGGCGGTCTATGAATTGGAAATCTACCGGACAGATTTTCATTACAGACATTATCTGATCTGGGATGTGATCTACTGCGATTCCAAAGGCAAGATTCTTCCGCCTCCGTTTGCGCGGGAGTCTGGAGAGTGATACAATAAAGCCAGAAATCTGTATAAATTAAATAAGGGAAGGAAATTGCAAGTATGAAGAGTATTTATCCGAAACCGCTGCGGCCGGGGGATCGGATCTGCGTTATAGATCCGGCAAACGCGTTTACGGAAGAAGGTATGGAGGGAGCGCGTGAATATTTGGAGAAGAAAGGATTTGAAGTAACATTCTCCAAAGATATGGCTTTCCGTCATGGATCCCCGAAAGAACGAGCGTCCATATTTAACCAGGTGATCCGGGATGAGGAAAACAGAGGAATTTTCTGTATGTGGGGCGGGTATGGAACAATGACTCTGCTGGAGTATCTGGATTATGAGACGCTGGAAGCAAACAGGCCGGTATTCTCCGGATTCAGCGATAATACAGCGCTGCATATGGCGATCAGTCAAAAAACAAATCTGGTTACGTTTCATGGGCCCACTCTCTATAGCGTTAAGCGGCCGGCAACTCCAGAAGCGATGGAACTTTTTCTGGAAATGGCGGCGGAGCCGGAGCGTCCGAGGATTTTTGCCAATCTGGATGGGTCGGGCATGAAGGCGCTCCGGGAGGGCTGCGGCCAGGGGCGGATCACGGGAGGCAATCTGACCCTGATCAGCCGCCTGATGGGAACGCCCTGGGAGATTGACACCAAGGGAAAGATCCTGTTTATTGAAGAAGTAGGAGAACGGCCTTACCGTATCCACGGGATACTTACCCAGCTTGCCATGGCGGGGAAATTACAGGAGGCTGCGGGAGTCGTGGTAGGAGCCTTGACAGACTGTGATACGCCGGGGCGGCCGGGAAGCGCTCTCCAGCTTGCGCGGGAAGCGCTGGAAGCAGCGAGAGGTCCGGTAGCCTGCGGAGTAAACGCCGGACATATAGGAGATGCGCTTACAATTCCTATCAATACAGAGGCAAAATTGACGGTGACTGGAAATGATATCTGCTTTCAAACCATTTCCTGATATGCTAGAATAAAAATATAAGACAAGACGGGGAAAATAGAAGAAGAAACGGATAAGGAAAGCAGATGAAGAATCAGACAGCGGAGAAAAAGCGGATAAAACTTATCTTGACCGGAGTATTTCTTGGGCTGGGAATCCTGCTGGGAGCAGCGGCAAGAATGGTACCGGGATTCGGCCAATGGTACAGTACGCATATTTATCCTATTTTAGTGGGAGTGATCGGCCGGGCGGCAGGTCTGGCCCCCTTTTCTGTCTCGGAAATTCTGCTGTACATAGTACTTCTTTTGCTGTTGGGAAGCTTGGCGAGGCTGGTGTTTTGCAAGATGCGGGGAAGTGGCGCGCCGGGGGCTGGTCTGCGTTGGGTACGCAGCGTGGTCTTGGCGGGGGCGCTTCTGTTTTTCCTTTATATGATGAACTGCGGCGTAAATTATTACCGGGATTCTTTCGCGGAGAGCGCGGGAATCCAGGCAGATACATATACCGTCCAGGAGCTGGCCGAAGTGTGCGCCTGGCTGACTCAGGAAGTGAACCAATATGCCGGAGGGGTAGAACGGGATGACCAGGGGCTGATGGAGATGGAAGATCTGACGGATGCAAAGGCGGTGGAGGCGATGGAAGCTCTGGGCGAAGAGTATCCACAGCTTCGGGGATATTATCCCAGGCCCAAAGGACTTTTGAATCCCTGGATCTTGTCGGTGCAGAAGCTGACGGGCATCTATTCTCCCTTCACAATAGAAGCAAATTATAACACGGAGATGACAGACTATAATATTCCCTTTACCGCCTGCCATGAGCTGTCCCACCTCAGAGGATTTATGCAGGAGGAAGAGGCCAATTTTATTGCGTTTCTGGCCTGCCGCAAGTCGGAAGACTCAGAATTCCAATACAGCGGCAGTATGCTGGGATGGATCAACTGTATGAACGTGCTCTATGAGGCGGATTATGATACCTGGGAAGAGATCCACAGTCAGATCTTGCCCCAAGTAAAGGCGGATCTGCAGGCTAATAATGAGTTCTGGGATCAGTATGACGGACGGGTGGCGGAAGTGGCGGATCAGGTCAACGACAATTATCTGAAGGCCAACGGTCAGGAGGAAGGGGTGCAAAGCTATGACCGGATGGCGGATCTGATCGTGGCCTGGTACCTGGACCATGAAGCGAAATAAGAGTACGGGTTAGAGTGGATAGAAGACAAGAAAGCGAAAAAAGGAGGCGCAGGAATATGGAAACGGGCTCAAGACTTACGGTGCGTGCTTATCACGTGACGGATGTCAGTTACGGGGAGGAAAACAGGGTAACGGTGGACGGCCGCATGACGGTGTGCCAGGAGACGGCGCGGCAGATCCTGGCGGAAGAGCCGCT
Source organism: uncultured Mordavella sp. (assembly GCA_902406105.1). Taxonomy (GTDB): domain Bacteria; phylum Bacillota; class Clostridia; order Lachnospirales; family Lachnospiraceae; genus Massilistercora. The sequence continues at coordinate 812 of CABPCP010000014.1, read as the reverse complement.
GATCAAAGAGATCAAGATCCGGATCATCCGGCCGGACGAGCATGACCAGCATACCAACACCATCATGGATGTGATCCCTATTTCGACAAAAGTACTGGGCAAAGTGGGGGAGGGGATCACCCACACCCTGACGGGAGTTTATGTACTGCTGACAGGCATCGACGAAAGCGGCAGACAGGTCTGCAACTTTGGGGGAAGCGACGGGATCTTAAGAGAGAAGGTGGCCTGGGGACGGGCAGGAACACCTTTGGAGAGCGATCTTTTGATCTCTTTTGATGTAGTGCTAAGAGAAGGTACCTGGGCGGACCGTCCGGGACCGGATGCGGCTCACCGGGCCTGCGACCGTTTTTGCCAGATCTTCCGGGAGCAGATGAAGAAATTTAACGGTTATAAATGTACGGAAAAGCATGTGTTCCAGGAGACTTATGAGCCATGGCGCAAGGACGTTTACATTGTGAAAGAGGTGTCTGGCCAGGGGGCGGTTTATGATACCCGGATGTTTGGCCATGAACCCTGCGGGTTTGAAGGAGGACGCTCTGTGATCGACATGGGCTGCATGCCGGCGCTGGTGACCCCTAATGAGTTCCGGGACGGAGTCATGCGGGCTATGGATTAACTATGGATGAAGCGAGAGAGCGGCGTCAAAAAAGGAGGGAAATGCTGTGGGAATCGGAACAAGTATGAAGGAAACATCCCTGCATTATTATAGAGATCCTCTGGTGGAAGCAGTATCCGAGGACGGGGATGTGAATCTTCGGGGGATCATCATCGTAGGGTCTCCTGACGATAATGAGGATAAATATCTGTCGGCA